>NZ_CP097562.1:2055000-2347083 GCF_000487995.2 Mucispirillum schaedleri ASF457 | reverse complement strand
CAATCTATATGACATTAGGGGCTAATTTATACTATCATCATATTTTTAAAGCTTTCACTTGGATTATTTATCCCCTGCTCTATTGAAAACTTATCTTTTATTATACCGTTTTCTAAAAAAATAATATCATCACACAGTTTTAAGATTATTCTTATATCATGAGATATTACAAGATATGAAAGCTTATATTTTTCCTTTAATTCTTCCAGCAGTTTAATTATTTCTGCTTGAATTATCATATCAAGGCTGCTTAATGCTTCATCAAGTATTAATAACTTAGGCTGGACAGATAATGCTCTTGCAACAGCTACTCTCTGCTGTTCACCGCCGCTTAAATGCATTATATTTTTATAAAGTTTATCTTCACTAAGTCTTACTGCAGAAAGTAATTTAAGAACAATATTTTTCATTTCATCTTTTGCATAACTGTAATAATTTTCAACAGGCTCTTTTATTACATCATATACAGTATACTGGTGGTTCATAGAACTTTGCGGGTCTTGAAATACTACCTGCATATCTTTATATATTTTTTTTAATTCATTATATTTTAGGCCGTGTATATTTTTTTCCATAAATAAAACACTGCCTTCTGTTGCTTTTTCAAGCCCTAATATTATACGCATAAGTGTGCTTTTGCCTGCTCCATTTCTGCCTGCAAATCCCATACTTCTGCCCTGCTTTAAGTGAAATGATATATTTTCAAGCACTTTTATACTTTCTTTTTTTGAAAACCAGCTGTTATCATTATATATTTTACTAATATTCTCACATTTCAGCATAATTTTCCCCTAAATCAATATTCCACTTATTAGCATAAAGCCAGTTATTTGCAGCAATCAGCTCTTTTGTATATTTGTGGCGGTTTTCTAAAAGCAGCTCATCTTTTTTAAAAATATCTACAAGTCTGCCATGCTCCATAACTGCAATTTTATCTGCACAGCTTTTTGCAACTGCAAGATTATGTGTTATCATAAGCACAGATTTATTTTCTTTTTTAAGTTTTAATATTAAATCAATAATTTCTTTCTGACCTGCAACATCTAAATCTGATGTTGGTTCATCTGCAATAATAACTTTGCTGTCAAGGGATAATGCTATTGCAATCATTACCCTTTGAAGCATACCACCTGAAAGCTGAAACGGATATGAATTTAAAATATCCTGCGGGTTATGAAGCTCCACTTTTTCAAGCATCGTGTATACTCTATTTATAGAATATTCTTTATGATTAGATATTAATATATCTTTAAACTGAGTACCTATTGTAAAAACACTGTCAAAACATGAAGCTGGTGCCTGCATAATCATACTTATAAAAGTGCCACATATATTTTCGTTAAATGGCTTGTTATTATATAATATACTGCCAGAAGTCTGTGTTACATTTAAAGGAAGCATATTTAAAATAGAGAGAGCTGTCATAGTTTTGCCAGAACCAGACGAACCTAAAAGACATACAATTTCGCAGGCATTTATATCAAATGATATATTATGAAGTATCTGGTAATTTTTAGTGCCAGCTGATAACTTATTAATACTTATTAACTTTTCACACATAATTCACTCTCACTGCTGTATTCCTTTGTCTCATATTTATCTCTTAATTTTTCACCAATGCTGTTAAACACTGCTACTGTGATAAATATGCAAATACCAGGATACAACATTAATTCTGGATGCTCTCTAATATATGGTGCTGCATCATTTATCATAACACCCCATTCTGCTGTTGGTGCCTGCACTCCAAGCCCTAAAAAGCTAAGCCCTGCCACATGAAGCATCATGTGCCCTAAATCTAATGCAGCTAAAATAATAACCTGAGATAATACTTTTGGCATAATATGTTTTAACACTATTTTAAACCTTGATGAACCTAAACATTTTGCAGCAAGCACATAATTTTTCTGTTTTGTTTCAAGCACTATACTTCTAACAATACGCGCATACCATGCCCAGTGAGTTAAAGCTATTGCAGTGATTACATTTATAAGCCCTGCTCCAAGCACACCTATAAAAAATAAAGCAAGTATAAATGTAGGAAATGTAAGGAATACATCACATATTCTCATAAGTATGCTGTCAAAAAGTCCGCCACGAAACCCTGCAATACTTCCCACTATTAAAGAAAGTATCAGCACTATTAATATAGTTGTTAAAACACTAATAAGTGACATTCTTGAACCATATATTATCCTTGAAAAAACATCTCTGCCTAAATGGTCTGTTCCTAAAATATGCTCTAAACTTACAGGTGCAAATTTATTTGTTAAATCTGTGTCATAAGGGCTGTATGGAGCAATAAATGAAGCAAATAATGCACTTAATATAATTAAAGCAAGTAATGAAAAAAGTATAATTAACCCTTTATCTTTCATATTATACTCCATATTTTATTTTAGGGTTTAGATAAACATATATTACATCTATAATTAAGTTTACTATTATAAATATTCCAGTCATTAATATCATAAAACACTGTATCACAGGGTAATCATGGTTAGTAATAGATGATACAACATATCTTCCTACTCCGGGCAGAGCAAAAAGCACTTCCACCACAACTGCACCGCCTATTAATTCACCAAAATGCATACCAAGTGAAGTAATCACTGGAAGCATGGAGTTTTTAAGCACATATTTTCCAATAATAGTTTTTTTCTGCACACCATTTACTTTTAAATACCATACAGAGCGGTTATTTATATGCTCTAAAAAACTTGTTCTTGTAATACGGGTGTTAATAGCACTTGACATTAAACCAAGAGTTAAAATTGGCATAATCCAGCTTGAAAAACCGTCCAATCCAAAAGGCGGCAGAATATTTAATTTTAGAGAAAACACATATATAATCAGAAATCCAAACCAAAAACTAGGCGTTGATACACCAATAAATGAGAAAAATTTTATTAATTTATCTGCTAAACTGCCTTTTTTTACTGCACCTAATATACCAAGCGGAATACTTACAATTATAACTACTATCATAGCTAGAAATGTAACTTTTAATGTTACTGGAAAATAATACATCAAATCACCAAATGCATCTCGCTTAGTCATATAAGATAAGCCAAAATCAAGCTGCACTGCACCTTTAAGCCATAATGCATATTGAGTAAAAAACGGCTTATCAAGTCCTAATTCTGCCCTTGTAACAGATAAGGCTTCTTCTGTTGGCGGTATTCTTGAATTAAGAAGATATGCTTGAGCAGGGTCAACAGGTCCAAGCCTTAGCATAGTAAACACTATAAATGATACTGCAAGCATAACTGGTATAATAATCAGCAGTCGTTTTATAATATATTTAATCATTATAAGGCTCCAAAGTATGCAGCATAAATTCTGTTACCATATTACCAAACTGAAAGTTTTTCACTCTGTCTTTTCTCACCAAAGCTAAATCAAGCTCGTAACTAATTGGCAGATATACTGCTTCATTATGGAAAATATTAAGAATCTCTTCATATTTTTCTGCAATAAATGTAGTATTGTCTGATACTATTAATTTATCTATCATATTATCAATATATTCTTTTTCTTTTAATCCACTTTGTGCCTGATAGTCTGCATGGGATGGTTTTCTCATACTGCCTGCAAATGTGCCTGGCTCAAAAGGCGGTCCCCATGTTTTATTAAATATCATATCAAAACTGCCATTTGACTGTAAGCTGTAAAAAATAGTGCTTTCTTCAGCAGATAAATTAAGCTTAATACCTACATTCATTAAATCTGCCTGCAAAATCTCTGCAATTGCTTTTTGCTTTGGGTCTATACCTATATAGTGCATATCAATAGATAATATTATGCCGTCTTTTTCTCTATATAAGCCTTTTTTCTTCCAGCCTGCATTTTCTAATATCTCATTTGCTTTATTAATATTATATTCATAGGGAATAATGCCAGCATTGCAGTATTCAAGCATTGGATTAAATATCTGCTCAGCTTTTATTTCCTGATTAAGTAAAATATATTTTATAATATTATCTTTATTTACTGCCATCATAACAGCTTTTCTAACATTTACATCCTTTGTGTTATTTTTTGCAGTATTTATTGCAATCATATTTGTTACTCTTGGTTCAGATTTATAAGCTGCAATATTTTTATTTTTAGATAAGCGGACAAAATTTTCAATAGTAAAACTTCCTTCACCTATAAGCATATCTATTTTACCAGTTTCAAGAGCAATTATTCTGCTGTTTGCATCAGGCAGCACTAAAACTTTTACATATTTATATTTTGGTTTCTGTCCCCAGTAATATTCGTTTCTTTCAAAAATATCATATTCCCCAAGCCTTGTTTCTTTAAGTTTCCAAGGTCCTGAGCCAATTGGTGCTTTTATGCCTTTGCTTGTATTTTTGTCATCTAAAAATCCGTTTGGAGCAAGTATACGGAAAGGACGAGCCACACTTAACTCTTTTAATGTAAGGTTATAAGGTTTTGAAAGTTTTAGTATAAAAGTTTTTTCATCTTTTGCAGAAAAACTTTCTATCATACTAACTAAAGATATCCAGCTGTGGCGAGCCTTATTCTGCATAACAGCATTAAAATTCATAACAACTGCTTCAGCAGTAACAACACTTCCATCAGAAAATGCAGCATTACGAAGTTTAAATGTATAAGTTAATCCGTCATCACTTATGCTCCATTTTTCTGCCAAAGCAGGCTCCATATCATCTGGATTATAGCGAACAAGGCTGTCATATACCATAGTCTGTGCATACATTTGGTTTGGATTATATAAATGTGGGTTTAATGGTCCAGCATTTACAGGATATGCAATAGTAAGAGTGCTGTCATTTTTTGCATAAACTGTTGTAGATAATAAGAAAATAAAGAAAATTATTATAAACTTCTTCATCATATACCTCATTTATTGTGTTACGATTAATCAGATTTATAACACACCAAAAATATTTATGCAATATAATTTTTATTATATAACCTGTTTTTTAGTGCTGTATTTTACTAATTACTATACTACTAATAATAAATTATTATTTTATATACATTTTATCAATTAAATAAGATAATATTTTTTATTATAATTAAAATTGCGAACTTTTTAGGACACTATTCTATAATATATAGTTTGGATATTTATTTAATTAAGATTAAGATTATGTAATGCTGTCTAATATTAACAAAAACACTGCAATTATGTCATATTGAGCCATAAGGCGAAATATCTAAAATATTAGTATTTCAAAACTTTTTAAGATACTATCAAAATTTTACAGAAATAATAAAAAAGGGAAAGCATCTATCACACTTTCCCCTTATAACATACAATAAGTTATACCTATTTTTTTAATTTTATTGAAGCAGTTGTTGGTCTATCAATATTTACTAATGCTTTTTCAAAAGGCGGTTTTGAGCTAAAAGCTCCATATTTGTTATTTGAAAAACCATATCTTTCTTTAGGTTTGCCAAACATAGCCATATCAAGTATATTATTACTGTTTTCATCATGATATACCATAATACCATACCTGCCTTTATCAATATTAATCTGCTGAGAGATACTGCCTTTTTTTGCAGGTATTGAAAAAGAATATTTACATGGCTCTCTTTCTGCAAATTCATCTACATTAGTGCATATATTTACTACTATGCTGCCTTTATTTGAGCCTATATTTTCAATATTTAATGTTAAAGGCACAGTTTGAGCATATAAAGTAAATGCTGCAAAAATAAATAAACTTGTAAATATTAATTTTTTCATATACTACCATCCATAATATAATATTATTAATATATTTAAACTATTAAAGTTGTCAATATTTTTTGAATTATATTACATTATGAAATCTAGTTATTATTTTTTACATTCATATCAAGCCCAAGTGATTTAGCTGTATTTATAAGCATCATTTGGAGCAGTAAATCCATACCTGCCATAGAGCTTGAACCATTTTTATTATTAGCATTATCACCATTTATCATTATCTGTGGAAGAGTAATATTTGCAATAGCTTCACTTTGTTTTTCTACTGCATATTTATATGCTTCTAATTTTTTATCAAGAGCACCATCAGCTTCCATTACTTTTCTTTTTGCATAAGCCTGAGCATCTGCTTCTAAAATAGTTCTCTGCTTATTAACATTTGCAGCAGCAAGCAGGTTTTCTTCTTCCTGTTTTTTAAGTTTTGAGATTTCCACTTCCCTTTGAGCATTTAAAATCTGCACTTTATTTTCTCTTTCTGCAGCAACTATCATTTGCTGAGCTTTTGCTTCTTCTTCCGCTTTTATCTTTGCAATTTTAGCATCCCCTTGTTTTCTTGCAGTAATAACTTCCTGATCTGCCCGAGCTGCTTCTGCCTTAGCTGTAGCAATACCCATTTTTGCCTGCTGCTGGTCAGAAATTTGTCTTTCAATTTCTGGAGAGCATGTAATATCTGTTACCACAAAGTTAGTAGCACTTGCACCAAAAGCAGTAAGCGGCATATCATCTTTATACCTTGCAGTTGTGCCATCTGTTGACTGTTTTATATGTTTTACTTCTCTAATAACTTCTTCACTTGTTGCAGGGTCTACTTCTGTTATTTTTGTAGATTCAAGCATAAATATACCATTATTTAACTGGTCTTGACCAAGAGTAGCTAAATCAGCCATTTTTATTTTAGCATCTGGAGCTGTCATTGTTGTAGCAGCTGTAATTAATGCTCTTTTTGTTACAGGTATAATATTCTTTGCTGCAAAATCCTGAAATGTCCTGTTTGAATGTTTTGCAACAATATCAATAGCATACTGGTCATTTGTAGGCATAATAACTCTTACAGTTCCGCTTATATCACACCGTGAGTTATCAGAAAAAGTAACAGTTACAGGTCCTTGATTTGCGGGATTATCATTATCACCTGTAAAATAAACTGTTTCTGTTTTTGGAAACCTGTATATTGTTCCCATAACTTTAAGATACCAGCCGGGTGTTAAATGGGCAGACATATCGCCAGTCATAAAAGCCTGCTTAACCTGATACTCATTTGCATCAACATTACCTATTAATGAATCCATAAAAAACATAATTAATGCAAATAAAATAACTGCTGTAATAATAATATATTTTGTTTTGCCAAAAAGACTTAAAATAAAATTTTTAGGCTTTTGTGCATTCTTTTCCATAATGTTATCTCCTTTTTTAACCTATTTAATTAAAGCTACTCTATATTTTTTTCGCATTTCATCAGGATAATATGTAGATTTTGCCTGACGAAGTGTATCTTTTCCTAAATCCTGCTCAAAATTAATATATTTATATTTACTGTTTAATTTAATGCTGAAAGAATTATATAAATGCTGGTATATCCCTTTATATTCCCTTATTCCTTTTGCAAAATGCAGTGCAAATGTTTCATCATTTAATTCTTCACCAAGCACAAAGCCAGATGGTTTATTATCAGCATAAGAAATCATTCCTCTAAGATTAAACTCTGTGATTTTTTCAAGAGCTTCCAATGTTTCATAATAATCTGAGCCATGGTTTGCAGCCATATTTATATCTCTTTCCCAAATATCAAGAATATACTTTGCATCATCAAATCTTTCTAGAGTAAGCTCAAAGTCTTCTGTCTTATACCCTTCATTATACTGCTTTAACAGGTTTCTTTTTTTTGCAAGTTTTCTGCCTGCAAAAGCAGCAAGCCTTTCTGTCAAATATATATAATCAGAATCGCCATCAAGATAAGAATAAGTAAACTTATCTTCTGGAAAAAATTTCAACCACTCTTCCTGTATAGGAAAGAAAAAATCAACCAATTCTCCCATTTCAATTAATTTCTTTTGTGGTATAATATCAAGGGGACAAACTGGCATCATATATGTTTTATTATCATAAGTAATGCCATGCAGAAATATACAGTCATCACTTTCTGCCACTTGATAATTATGTGGTTTTCTGAATAAATATGCATTAGTAAAACTGTATTCAGAAAGGTATGAGTTTTTTGAACGAAGTATTGGTGCCAGTATTGCTCTGTGCGAATATTCTAATTCTTTAAAATCCATTTTATAGTTACCATTTTATAATATTTAAATTAGAGTTTTCATATACAGCATAAAAAATTATTTGTCTACAATTTTTACTTCATAAATCAATATTAACTGTATATTCTGTATCAATAAGAAGTAATGGCAGATTATATTTTATATGGTTATCTATATATCTTTTGTTTTCATCTATTAGAAATTGTTTATCAATAGAAAATAACCTACCCCTATTTTCAATAATATTAGCTTTTTCTATTATTACATCAAAATTATTATTTATGTAGTTCTCACTCATTGCAAGGCATATATATTTGATTTTATCTAAATAATCATTAGAAAAATCTTTTTTATAATCAAAAGGAATATAAGCACCTTCTATTATGATATTTTGGTTATTTTCTATGACTGTTTTAATAATTTCTTTTATAATATTCCATAAATAAATCTCTAGTTTATAATCATCATAAGGGGTAAGGTTTGTATTTCCACTTCGTATAAGTCCCATTTTAAGATGGTCTATTGAAAAATATGGAAAGTTATATTTTTCCATTAGATTATAAGCTGAATATGTTTTGCCTGTGCATGATGCACCATTTATTAAAACAACCACTGTTTATTTTCCTATCTCTATTTTTTGCCATTTTTTACTTATAAATCGTCGTGTAGATAGTGCAGAATGCAGGAAGAAACCAGAATTTAAAGCCCACCATATACCTGCTGCATGAAACCCTAATGCTATACCAAAAATATATGCAAGGGGCAGCCTTAAAACCCATACATTTAATATTGCATAAAACATTGTGGCTTTCGTATCACCTGCCCCATTTAATGCACCAGTCATAGCAAGGTTTAATGCAATAAATGGCTCTGCAATCATACAAATATAAATATATTTAATAATTTCGTCCACAACAAGTGGGTTAGGCTCTAAAAACTCTGCAATAGAGCGGGCATTAAGCAGCACAACAGCTATCATTATAGTTATAACTCCTATAGAAATAAATGCAGTTGTAAAGCCGCTTTTATATGCTTCATCAAATTTTTTCTCACCCATTAAATTGCCAACAATTACAGCATTTGCCATATTAAATGCAAAAGCTGGCATAAAAATAGCACTTTCTATCCTAAGCCCTGTTGCATAAGCTGCCATAATCTCAACAGAATTATATGAAAGCATACCCAAAATTGCATAAAGAGCAGTGCCGCCAAACTGCCAACTGAGAGATACTATACCACCAGGCCAGCCAATAGATAATATCTGCTTTAAAACAGGAAATGAAAAAGTATATGTTTTCTTAATTATTCTATATATTATAACCATATTAATAATAGATGCAGATGTTATGCTTATAGTAGTGGAAACTGCTATTCCTTTAAATCCTAAATCTGTAAAATTATAAAAATAAAGCAGTAATATAACATTTAATACAGCAGCAAATATCATTACTCCCATAGTCACAGTTACACGCTTGCATGACCTTAATACACCATTCATATTAATTAATGTTATATGAAATATAATACCAAGAAAATATATTTTTATTAATGCTGATGCATACAATTTTACTTCATCAGGTGCATTTAATATTGTGGCTATTTTGGAAGAAAATGTTATGCCAATTATACATATTACTATACCAAATAAAAAGGCAGATAAAACAGAAGTAAATACAGCTGAGCGGAACTTCTCTTTATCTTTTGATGTAAAAACACGAGATAATACTGATACAGCACCAATAGTTAATGCATGACCTGTCATTATAAAAAAACTGTATACCTGACTTGCAAGACCTGTTGCAGCCTTTACATCTTTACCAAACCTGCCTGCAATATATATATCTGTCATAGACATAATAAATTCAAATACCATCATTACAATAATAGGCCAGCTCATTTTCCAGCTTTCTTTCATAAGCGGCATTAATTTTTTTACAGGATAGACAATTTTTCTCTTAACAAATGACTTATTTTCTTGTAACATCATACACTGCAATAACATATTATTAAAATATTTTAAAGAGAAATATATATTTTATTTTAATATGTAGAAATTTTGTTAAATTTGTAATATATACTTTATTTCAAGTATTAAAAAATCATAAGGTTAATATTATAAATACTTATTTATTTTGCTAAAAATAATATGGTTTGAATGGTATACTGCAAATATACTTCTTTTATTATTGATTAAGGGGTTTTTATGATATCCTACATTTCTCTGATATTTTATATGATTGCATTCATTCATATAATCCTTTTTCTGCTTTGGGGCAATAAAAATGTCCGCAGCCTTTTTAATATATTTACTGGTACAGGACTGCTTTTTAATATTGCTGATATGGCTTTAAGATATTTTAATACTGGTGCTGCCCCTACTTCCACATTATATGATGTAATGAATATGGTATGTATTTCATTTGGTATTACATATTTTATACTTTATGCAAAATATAAAAGACCTCTTATAGGGCTTTTTATTTCTCCATTTATGGTGGCAGCTTCTATTGTTTCAATATGCTTCCCGCCAAATGTAAGCCCATCATACCCTGTAATTGATTCTATATGGCGTTATGTTCACCTGCCTTTTATTGTGCTTGGCACAACATTTTTAGTAGCAGCTTTTACAGCATCGCTTATGTATCTTATACAGGAAGCTCAACTGAAAAAGAAAAATTTTGGTTTTATTTTTCAAAGATTTCCAGCCCTTGATACTATTGCAAATATAAATAATACATCTTTACAGACAGGCTTTTATTTATTTACAATAGGCTCTGCACTTGGATTTGTGTGGATGCTGCAGAATAATTTAGAAGAAATTTTATCATCTGAAAAAATAATATTCTCAATTCTAACATGGTTTTTATATGCAGCATTAATAATATTAAAAAAACACAAACCTATGACACCAAAGCAGACTGCTCAGTGGACAGTTATTGGGTTTATTTTAATATTAGTAACTTATGTTGGCGTTGCTAACTTTATGCTGAGGTAATGAAATATGTTAGTTGTTCTAGGTTTAAATCATAATTCTGCTCCTGTAACTGTCAGAGAGCGTATGGCTATAAAAAAAGAGGAAATGGAAGACCTTTATAAAAAATTTCTTACAGAAAACAGTGTGCAGGAATTATTTTTAATATCTACATGCAACAGGGTGGAATATTATTTTATTATAAAAAATTATCTTTGTGATAAATGTGATATTCATTCGCCTATATGTGATAAATGTGAAATATTAAATATTGTTGCTCAAAACTGCAATCTTTCTGTGGAAGATTTAACAAAATATACATACTTTGCTTCTGGAAAAGAAGCCGTTACTCATCTTTTTGCAGTTGCCTCAGGTCTTGACAGCCTTGTATTAGGTGAGCCGCAAATCTTTGGACAGATAAAAGATGCTTTTGAAATATCAAAAGAAAATAACGGTATGGGTGGCTTTTTAAACAAACTTTTTGAGTTTACATTAAAAACTGCTAAAAAAGTAAGAACTGTTACAGGAATATCAGAAAATCCTGTATCAGTAAGCTATGCTGCTGTGGAACTTGCTAAAAAAATATTCTCTGATTTATCACTTGCAAAAGCTATGATAATTGGAGCTGGCGAAATGTGCGAACTTGCTGCAAGGCACTTAGTAGGCTCAAATATAGGCTCCATAATAGTTACAAACAGAACTTTTGAAAAAGCATTAAAGCTGGCAGAAGAATTTTCAGGGGATGCAGTAACTTTTGATAGATTTGCACAAAAACTTCCTGAAATAGATATTATTATTTCATCTACCGGCTCTCCAGATTTTGTGGTTACTGCTGAAATGATTAAAGATGCAATGAAAAAACGCCCTTCCCGTCCTATGTTTTTTATAGATATTGCAGTGCCTAGAGATATTGACCCAAAAGGTGCTGAAATAGAAAATACATATTTATATGATATTGACGATTTAAAAAGTGTTGTAGAAGCAAATAAAAAAGAAAGAGAAAAAGAAGCTAAAAAAGCATGGGATATTGTCCACAATGCAGCCTTTGCCTTTGATGAGCAGATGGAATCTTTAAAAATTATACCCGTTATTAAAAATATTCGGTCTTACTTTGAAGAAAAAAGAAATGAAGAATTGCAAAAATACTGCGAAAAGTTTAAAATAACTGATGAAAAAGAAATAGAACATTTAAATTATCTTTTAACAGCTACCCTTAATAAAATACTTCATAAGCCTTTTATGAATTTGAAAGAGCATGCAACTGATAATGATAAATATTCTATAGCTGAAGCAATGAATATAATATTTAAAAATAATTAATGGAGATATAGATGAAAAAGGAAGTAGTTATCGCAACAAGAGGTTCAAAACTTGCTTTATGGCAGGCAGAATACATTAAACACAAAATAGAAAATCATCATAAAGATATATCATGCAGGCTTGAAATAATTAAAACAATGGGCGATAAAATATTAGATGTGCCTTTGTCAAAAATAGGCGGCAAAGGGCTTTTTGTAAAAGAAATAGAGACAGCACTTCTTGATAAAAAAGCAGATTTAGCAGTTCATAGTATGAAAGATGTGCCAATGGAGCTGCCTGATGGATTGGAACTTTTTGAAAGTCCCTTATGCGAAGAACCAAATGATGCTTTTTTATCTATCAAATACAATTCTCTTGATGATTTGCCACAAGGTTCCCGTGTTGGCACTTCATCATTAAGAAGAAAATGTCAGCTTTTAGAATTAAGATCAGATTTGGAAGTACTTGATTTAAGAGGCAATGTGCAGACACGCATGCAGAAATTAAATGACGGTATATATGATGCAATAATACTTGCTTATGCAGGACTTAAAAGGCTTGAAATAGTAGAAAATATAAAAGAAATACTGCCTATTGAAAAAATGCTTCCTGCATCATGTCAGGGAATATTAGGTATTGAAATAAGAAGTGATGATGATGAAATAAAAGAAATACTATCTTTTATAGGTGATAAAGACAGTTACACAAGAGCTCGTTGCGAAAGAGCATTTTTACGCAGGTTACAAGGTGGATGTCAAATACCTATTGGCTGCCATTCTGTGCTGCAGGATGATAAAATATATGTGAAAGGTATTATATATAACCTTGATGGAAGCAAAAAAATTGCAAAAGAATATACAGGCGATAAATCCAACCCTGAACAGGCAGGTATTGAACTTGCAGAAATGGTGCTTGCTGCAGGCGGCGACAAAATATTAGAGGAAATTTATTCATAAAGTTTTATGAAAATTTTTGAAAACCCAAAACGAGTGCTTGTTACAAGGCAGTTTGAACAGTCTGGCTCATTTGTAAATCTATTATCAGCAAAAGGACACTACCCTTTTTTACTGCCGATGATTGAAACAGTGCAGTTATGCCCTGTAATTGAGCCCGGGGAATATGAAATTATATTTTTCACAAGTGCTAATGCTGTAAAATATTTTGCTCCATATCATCATAATATTCATGGCAAAGCATATATTGCTCTTGGCGAAAAAACAGCTCATGCAATGGAAGTATTTTTAGGAATATCAAGCCATATCACACCTACTGTTTATGACTTAAATAATGCTATGCAGATAATTTATTCCATACCTTTAAAAAATGCCAGAATATTATCACCGGGAGCAGAAAAACGGCTAGAACTGCCTGTGGAGCAAATAAATGAAATGGGTGCAGAATTAATTACACCTGCAGTATATGAAACCACATTTGCAGAATATCCAGCAGGATATTTAGACAGCTTTATTGTTGATAATAAAATAGATACAGTTACATTTTGCTCGCCAAGTGCTGCAAAATCATTTTTAAGGCAGTTTAATGGGGATAAATCTCTATTAGATATAGTAAGCATAGGCACAACAACAGCACTTTTTCTTGATAAACAGGGTGTTATATCCAGATATCCAGAAAATTTTACTGTGGAGTCTATTGTAGAAATAATATAACAAAAGGAGTATATTATGTTTCCAATAACCCGTTCAAGAAGACTAAGGTCTAGTAAAAACATAAGAAGTATGGTAAAAGAAACAACTCTTTCAGTAAATGATTTTATTTATCCATTATTTGTATGCGAAGGAAAAAGTATCAGACATGAAGTTCCGTCAATGCCCGGAATATATAATTTAAGTGTAGATGAAGTTATTAAGGAAGCAAAAGAAGCAGAAAATTTAGGCATTAAATCTGTTATTCTTTTTGGTATTCCAGACCATAAAGATGAAGAAGGAAGCGGTGCTTATGGCAGTGAAGGTATTGTGCAGAAAGCCATAAAAGCTATAAAAGATTATACAGATTTATATGTTATTACAGATGTATGTATGTGCGAATATACAAGCCACGGTCACTGCGGACATATAATAAATGGTGATGTGGATAATGACAGCACTCTTAATATGCTTGCAAGAGAAGCATTATCCCATGCAGAAGCTGGGGCAGATATGGTTGCACCAAGTGATATGATGGATGGCAGAGTTGCAGCAATTAGAACAATGCTTGATGATAACGGCTTTGAAAATATACCAATAATGAGCTATGCAGTTAAATATGCTTCTGGCTATTATGGACCATTTAGAGATGCAGCTGATTCAACTCCAGCTTTTGGCAGCAGAAAAACATATCAAATGGACCCAGCAAACAGGCGGGAAGCATTGAAAGAAGCATTTCAAGATATAGAAGAAGGTGCAGATATTATTATGGTAAAACCAGCACTTGCATATCTTGATATTATTAGAGATGTAAAAGACAGCTGTGTTGTTCCTGTTGCATCATATAATGTATCTGGTGAATATGCCATGATAAAAGCAGCAGCTAAAAATGGCTGGATAGATGAAGAAAAAGTTGTTATGGAAACACTGCTTTCTATGAAACGAGCAGGAAGCGACTTAATCATTACATATTTTGCAAAAGATGCAGCAAAAAAATTAAATAAATAATTATTACAGCAGAGATATTAATATATTATCTCTGCTTTTTCTATATCTTTATTAACAATATGCAGCATAAAACATTAGAATATCAAAAAAACACCATTCATTATTATATAAGCAAAAAAGAAAATTTTAGTAATACTCTACTCTTTGCTCACGGCTTAACAGCAGATTATTCAATGTTTGAAAAACAAGTGGAATATTTTAAAGATAAAATTAATATTATCTTGTGGGATATGCCACTGCATGGTAAATCAAAAAACTGTGATTTTTTTTCATATAATGATAATTCTGATATAATGTATAATATTTTAAAAGAAGAAAATATTAATTATGTAACCCTTGCAGGAATGTCTATGGGCGGCTGGACCTGTCAGTTTTTTGCAGCCAAATATCATAATATGGTTTCAGGCTTTATTGCAATTGATACAACACCTTTGAATTATAAATATTACTCTAAATTAGATATATGGCTAATAAAACATATATCATTTTTTGCTAAACTTTTTCCAGAAAATATGCTGAAAAAATCAATGGCAAAATCTATATCAAAAACAAAATATTCTTATGAAAAAATGATAGATATATATCAAAATTATACAAAAGCAGATATAATAAAACAGCTAGATATGTATTATAAACAGTTCATAATAGAAAATAAAGATATATCCATAAAGTGCCCAGTAATACTAATTGCAGGGGAATATGATAATACAGGCAAAGTATTATTGTATTCAAAACAATGGGCAAAAGATATTAAAAGTCATCTATATATTATAAAAAATGCTGCTCATTTCTCAAATGCAGATAATTATGAAGAAGTAAATAATATAATAGAAAAATTTATGAAAAATAAAAATGCACTGTAAAAATTTTGCTGTTAAAACTATAATATGCTTATTTACACATAAAAAAGGGGATGTTTAAACATCCCCCAATTTACTTTATTCTTTATTATCTGCTAAATGTTCAGACATAACACGCATTATTCTATTTCTGCGGTTAAGTTTGGCTGATGCTGTATCTACAAGTTTTTTATATTTTTCTGGGTCTGCTTTTTTAGTTAAACGGAACCTGTTTTCTCCATCCATAAACCCAGATAAATCGCTGACTGGTTCTTTACTATCAATAATAAGAGGACTTTTACCTTCTTCTATTAAGTCTGGATTAAATCTCAGCAGTGTCCAGTAACCAGCATCTATTGCTTTTTTCTGTTCTAATGAGCCTTTTGTCATATCTATACCTTGAGCTATACAGTGAGAATA
The DNA here is from genome assembly GCF_000487995.2 of Mucispirillum schaedleri ASF457. NCBI lineage: Bacteria > Pseudomonadati > Deferribacterota > Deferribacteres > Deferribacterales > Mucispirillaceae > Mucispirillum > Mucispirillum schaedleri. The sequence goes on along the minus strand of NZ_CP097562.1, from coordinate 2,330,917 downwards.
AGCTATAACAATAGAAGGTCCATTATAACGCTCTGCTTCAACAAATGCTTTTATACACTGTAAAGGGTTTGAAAGAGAAACTTTTGCAACATATATACTGCCATAAGTCATAGCTATCATTGCCAAATCTTTTTTCTCTCTAACTTTGCCGCTTGTAGCAAATTTTGCAGAAGCACCAAGTGGAGTAGATTTAGAAGCCTGACCACCTGTATTAGAATATACTTCTGTATCAAGCACAAGCACATTAATATTTTCACCGCTTGCAAGAACATGGTCTAAACCGCCATAGCCTATATCATAAGCCCAGCCATCACCACCTAATACCCATACTGATTTTGGTGTTAAGTAATCAGCAATACTTAAAAAGTCGTCTTTTTCTGCAATATTAGATGATCTAACTGCTTCTTTTAGCTTTTCTATTCTCACACGCTGTTTTTCTATTTCCTGCTGGTCAGAAGTATTAATATTTGCAAGTATATCATCAATAAGAGCAGCATCAGCAATATTTTTATTAGCATTTAAATAAGATGCAGCTTTATCTTTAAAGTAATCTACAGCTAAACGCATACCAAAACCAAACTCTGCATTATCTTCAAATAATGAGTTACTCCATGCAGGACCCTTGCCGTCGCTGCGAGTGCAGTATGGAGTAGTTGGCAGGTTGCCACCATAAATTGATGAACATCCTGTTGCATTTGCTATTAAGAGCCTGTCGCCAAAAAGCTGAGTTAAAAGCTTAATGTAAGGTGTTTCTCCGCAGCCTGCACATGCACCAGAAAATTCAAATAAATGGGGGGCAAGCTGGCTGCCCTTAACTGTTAATTTATTATATTTTTCAACAGCAAGTTCAGGGATAGACTCAAAAAATTCAAAGTTTTCTACTTCCTGCACTCTTAATGGAGTTTGCGGCTCCATATTAATAGCTTTTCTTCCTGTGTCTGCTTTATTAACAGCAGGACAGTTCATTACACATGTAGTGCAGCCTGTGCAGTCTTCTGGAGCAACCTGCACTGTTGCTGTATATCCTGCAAACTCTTTACCTTTTGCATCAGTATGTTTAAATGATGCTGGAGCATTTTTAAGCAGCTCTTTATCATAATATTTCATACGGATGGCAGAATGTGGACATACAAATGAACATATTCCGCACTGTATACATACATCAGGGTCCCAAACTGGAATATTGACAGCAATATTTCTTTTTTCAAAACGGGCAGTGCCAGTTGGCCATGTGCCATCAACAGGCATTTGAGATACTTTTATTTTATCCCCTTCTTCTGCGACTAATACACTTGTTACTTCTTTTACAAAACTGCTTGCTTTTTTATCTGTTAAACAGCCATTAATTAATGTATGCAAAGCACTTTCATCTTTTAAAGAAGTATAATCTACTTTATAAAGTCTTTCAAAACCTGCATCTGCCGCAGCATTATTTTTAGCAACAGTTTCTTCGCCATATTTACCGTAAGTTTTTTGTATAGTTCCCTTAATAGCATTAAGTGCTTTATCTTTTGGTATAATATTAGATATAGCAAAAAATGCTGACTGTAATATAATATTTATACGAGAGCCAAGCCCAAGTTCCTGAGCAACTTTAACTGCATCAACAACATAAAATTCTGCTTCTTTTTCTTTTATTGATTTTTGAACAAGTGCTGGCAGTTTGTTCCACACTTCATCTTTGCTGTATTGGCTGTTAAGCAGAAATACACCGCCTTTTTTTAATGGTGAAAGTAAATTATATCTTTCTAAAAAGCTGAAATTATGACAGCCAATAAAATCTGCTTCCTGAATTAGATACGAGCTTTTTATCTGCTCTGCACCAAACCGAACATGACTTATAGTCATAGAGCCTGCTTTCTTAGAATCATATACAAAATAAGCCTGAGAGTTTTTATCAGTTTCTGCAAAAATAATTTTTGCAGTATTTTTATTTGCACCAACTGTGCCGTCAGAACCAAGTCCATAAAACATAGCATTATAGCTTGCTGATGGGATAATCCATGAAGCATTAAATTTTAATGATTTATGAGTAACATCATCTTCAATACCAACAGTAAAACCAAAAACTGGACTTTCTGATGCTGCATTTTCATACACTGCTTTAACCATAGCCGGTGTAAAATCTTTTGAGCCAAGACCAAATCTGCCTCCAAGAATTCGTGGATATTTTTCTAAATTAGTAATTTTTGCAGCCATTGCTTCACCTATTGCTGTGCGGACAGTTAAATAAAGTGGCTCGCCAACAGCCCCCGGCTCTTTAGTTCTATCAAGCACTGCAATATTTTCAACAGTTTTAGGAAGAGCATCAACAAAAGCTTTCACTGGAAATGGCTGAAATAAATGTATTTTAACAACACCAAGTTTTTCTCCATTTGCATTAAGATAGTCAATAGTTTCTTCTATAACATCACATGCAGAGCCCATTGCAACAATAACACTTTTAGCATCTTCTGCCCCATAATAATCTACTAAATGATACTGTCTGCCTGTCAAAGCTGCAAATTTATCCATTTCGCTCTGCATGACAGCACCAACATTATCCATATATTTATTAACTGTTTCTCTGCCTTGGAAATATACATCTGGATTTTGAGAAGTGCCTTTAATAGTCGGCTTATCAGGGGTAAGGCTTCTTTTCCTATGCTCTCTTACAAGCTCATCATTAACCATATAATGCATATCATCAAAAGTTAATTCTTCCACAACAGAAAGTTCATGAGATGTTCTAAAACCATCAAAGAAATGTAGAAATGGAATACGGCTTTTAAGAGCAGCTGCCTGAGCAATCAATGCCATATCCATAACTTCCTGCGGATTATTAGAAGCAAGCATAGCCCAGCCACAGGCACGGCATGCCATAACATCTGAATGGTCGCCAAAAATAGAAAGACCTTGCACAGCCAATGCTCTTGCACTAACATGAAAAACAGTAGGTGTAAGCTCCCCTGCTATTTTATACATATTAGGTATCATTAATAAAAGACCTTGAGATGCTGTAAATGTAGTAGTTAAAGCACCAGCAGTTAATGAGCCATGCACCGTTCCTGCTGCACCGCCTTCTGACTGCAACTCTACAACATACGGGACAGAGCCCCATATATTAACCTGACCTTTTGCACTTTTTTCATCAGATATTTCTCCCATAACTGATGATGGAGTAATAGGATAAATAGCTATTACCTCATTTACAGCATGTGCCACATGAGCTGCTGCCATATTACCATCCATAATAGTTTTTTTGCGTTCCATGCTTCCTCCACTTAAACTTATGCGATTTTAGCACAATTTATTTTTATGTTTTCTTTTACTAATAAAAAGGCTTTTAGTCAAACAAAAAAGTGCCTTTTTTAAACTCTGGTAGATTATCATATAAGAATATTCTAGTCAAGCATTTGAATTTTTTTAGATTTTACAAAAATCATATTATTTCTTAAAATATATTGATATTAAACAAAAAAAAGTGTATTATGTTAGTATGTATAAACTATTATATAAAATAGGCTCAAATGTTATTACTGTTGGAAGTTTTTTTAAAGGCCACAGTCTTTTTTGTTTGCAGGTGTCTTCAAGGGGAATTTTCAGCAAATATGCTTATTCGCCAGCAGTGCAGAAGGCTTTAATTAAACAAATATATTTTTCTGGCTTTGAGCTTATTGTTATTATGACTATTACGGCTCTGCTGTTAGGAATGACGTTTGTTGGAACTATTACAAAAGTCCTTATTGCTCTTGATGCTGCACCTAATATTGGACCTATATTAACAACAGTTATTATACGCATTACAGGGCCGTTAATAAGTGGTATACTTATTATATTAAGAACATCTACCACCCTGCTTGTTGATGTGGGTATGATGAAATATAACAGAGAAATAAAAGCGTTAGAAGCTATGAATATTGACCCTTACATATATTTATATTTTCCACGGGTTCTTGCAAGTGTAGTATCTATGGTTGTGCTTTCAATATATTTTTCTACACTTGCTATTATTGGCGGTTATACATTATTAAGTTTTCAGTCAAACACTTCGCTTGATTATGTTTTAAGCCAAATTGTTTCTACTATCTCTATGTCAGATGTAGCAACTTTCGCTTTTAAAACTGTATTAATAGGGTTTATTGCTGCATCTATCCCTATATATATAGCACAAAAAATGCAAAACTCACAAACAGCCCTTATTCAAGGAATGATGAGCTCTATGATTGGTATATTTTTTACCTTTATTATCATCATTATTTTAGGGGAAGTTTTTATATGATAAATAAAAACCTTGTAACACTAAAAGCTAACTATTTAGCTGATACAATGCAAAGTGAATTAATAAAGAAAACTATATGGAGTAATGTAAGCATTGTTTCTTACAATATTCCATTACTTGCAATGCTTTCTATATATGAAAATATTTCACTGCCTTTGCAGTATTTTGAAAATGTAAAACAAAAAGATGCTGAAAATATAGTATTAAATATGCTTAAAAAATACAATATGGCTCATGCTATGTATTATAAGCCTAAAAAATTAAATGAATTTGAGCTTTTAATAGTAAAATATCTGCGGGCTTCTATTAGAAAGCCAAAGCATATATTTTTTTTTCTGCCGCACAGAATGCTTTTAACTGATGACTATTCACCATTTATACATTTTATAAAAGATATTAATAGTGCAGATGTAACAGTGGTAGAAAATTACAGATATTTTGATGAATATAAAAACTTAGAATTTAAGGAGATACCATATAACTCATGGCAGACCCTCGTTTTAAAAATTTAGAAATAAAAGTAGGACTTTTTGTTGTTATTGCTGTCATTATAATCATAGTGCTTGTTATTGCCATAGGTATAAGCCGTGATATTTTCACAACAAAAGTTCATATAAATGTATATACAGATACTGGTGAAAATCTTGCAAAAGGTATGCCTGTGAAATATGCAGGTTTTCAAATAGCAAGAGTTAATGATTTAGCATTACAGGATGACGGCAGAGTTATTATGCAGATTGGTATACCTGCAAAATATGTTAAATGGATTAGGCAGGATTCTGTATTTTCTTTAAGTCTGCAAAATATTATAGGCAGCAGTTATATTGATGTAAAAACAAACCTGCAAAGCGAAGCTCCAAATATTGAAACTGGAAGCATTTTCAGTCTTAAAAGAGACCAAGGACTGCAGGGCATTATAGAGCAGGTAACACCTGTTGTTGCTGATTTAAAAGAAATTATTGCAAGTGTTAATACTATCTTAATCAGATTTGCTGATAAAGATGGCGACTTTAATAAACTTATGCGTGGTCTTGGCTCTCTTGGCTCAGATATTGCAAATAAAGAAGGCTCTCTTGGATATTTACGCTCTGATGTTGTGCAGAATGAAATCTCAAACTTTTTGCAGGATTTAAGAAGTTTCACTGAATCTGCTGTCCGTATGGCTCATAATGTAGAAAGCGGAAGTGTTACATTAAAACGCTCTCTTGAAATATTTGACGAACATTCTGAGCCTATTGTTGCAGGCACAAGTGAAGTGGTAAGTGAAGTTCAGAATATGGTTCGTATTATTGCCCCTATTGTTGCACGGCTTGACCAGATAGCTGCAAACTTAGAGCGTGCCTCACAAAATGCAGCAGACGGCACAGAAAACTTAGATGAATTAAGAAGTGAAATACAATCTATTGTTGAAAGTGGTAACGAATTAATATTAAAAATACAAAACACATGGCCTATAAGTATTGGCAATGAAAAAACACCGGAGAAAGTTCCTTTAAAATGATAAATAAGTTTAAAATAATACTGGCTGTTTGTTTATGTATTATAATTACAGCCTGTGCAAGTAAAACTGAAAGAGATGATATGCTTCTTGGTATGACACTTGTAGAAAGAGCTGTAGATTATCAGCTGCAGGGCAGAGAGCGTATGGCATCATACACTTATAACCGTGCAGTTGCAAAATTTAGAGATATGGGCAGCTTCTGCAATATGGCTCGCACAGCCATAGTTATTGTTACAGCAGACCCAGAAGAAAGCCTGCCTCTTTTAGAAGATGCAAGAGCTTTTGCTGCACTTGGTAAATGTCAGGAAGAATTAAATATTATAAACTTTTTAAGCCATAATGATTATGATATAAAAACACTGCCATATCCTTATGACACTATGGCTAAATTTTATGCAACAGGCGATATTTCTTATTTATTAAAGATTGCAAACAGCTCATCATCAAGTGAAAGACTTAAAAGCTATGCTTTCAGGCAGGCAGCAAATTATATTGTAGATAAAGACCCAGAATATGCTATTAAACTGATTGATAAAGCATCTGTCATAGACAGTAAAGAAGCATGGACCTTAAATCTTGTAAAAAACGAAAGAATACGGCTAAATGCATTAAGAAGTATGGGGCTTCCTGATGATACAGCTGTTCAGAGACTAAAAATTTTAGAACAGGCACTTAATGAAAAGTATTAAGATTATAACAGTAGTTATTTTTTCTTTTACATTTATTTCATGCGGCAGCGAAGAATACAGCACTGAATACGAAAACTGGTTTGGATATTATTCAAGATACAAAGGTCAGACTAACCATGCATATTATAATGGATATACTGATGCAGAAGCTATGGCAAAAAAAGTAGTAGATGGTATAAATACAGCAAAAAAATTATACAGAACAAGCATTACTGCTCTTATTCCACCTATTTTTTTAGATAATAATACTACTTATATGTATGACAATCTTTCTGTATGTCCTGCAAGCACAGGCTGGAGAGAATATAACTCAAAACCTGTCAGGTCTATCCCAAATCCTGATAATTATACTTTTGAATGTTTTATAAACTACTTTAACTACTGCTTAAATGATAATTTAGACAGCTCCCCAAGAAATGTTATTATAGACTACCAAAATACAGCATCAAAACAAAAAATATTAGCTAACTATAAAGGTATAGACGGCACAAAAAAGATTAATTATGAACTAGAAGCAAAAGACATAAATGTAAAAATAAATGAAAGCACCGGCAGTGATAATATAACAATATTTGGACTTGTTATAAAAGATGCCACTTACAACACTGATCATATTACATCAGAAGACCCATCCGTGCCTAAAACTGTTATTTTAAGGCTTGATATGCCTAAAGAAGAAACACAATACAGGTTTGATTTTTACAGTGATAATGGCACATTAAATTTCTATCATTATAAATACGGATATGTTACTATTGACATTTCTGATTTTATAAACAGCACAAGACCAATAGATAATAGAGCTAAAATAACTATGATTTATCAGGAAAATAAACAATGCCGATTTTCTATCAGCGAATTTGGCACAAGAGATTTTAACTGCGACTATAAATATGACCAGCAGGAACCACCTATAAGCAGCTAAATACTGCTTTTTATATTTCTGCTTTATTTTTATATTTTATAAAATGAAATAATGAGCTTATTAAAGCAAATGGCAGAAGATGTATATATAAAGGCAGTGCAGATTTAAAGCCATCAGCCATATCATACATTCCTTTTGATATTACTTTCATCATTTCTTTTTGTGCTGCAAAATATATATTAGCAGTTTTTATTTCTGCAATCCCTTCTATATAGTATGCTCTGCCCATAACTTTATAACCATGCAGATAAAGCATTATCCATAAAGGAATATATGCCATTTCAGGGAAAAATGTGGCTTTATATATTATATATGCCTTACCATTTTTGCATTTTGGCAGATTTTTATATAGTTTATAAATAAATTCCATATTTAATGATGCAGACTTTGTTTCTGCATATATTACAATATTATTTCCTGCCTTTTCTATATTATCTAATACAGTAATCTCCCCTTTTATATCATAAAGCCCTTCTTTTAAAGCAGATAATATCTTTAAAGCAGTTTCATCACTATTTTCTGCAATAAACAGCCAGTTAACAGCTTCTTCTGCTTTTATAAAAAGACCTTTAATATGGATTAACATATTTAAAATACATATTAATATAACTGCATAATCTACAGGTGAATTATATGATATATAAGTTAAATAAGACCAGAAAATAATATATACATAAGAAAAAACTGCCGCAGGAAGTCTGCCTGCCCTGTAAGCCATAATTAAAAGAATATTAGTAAGCGGTATAAGATATAGTGCATAAATATTATCTGTTATAAAATATAATACAAGCACAGGCAAAAATATAGTAAACACTTCAATAACTGCTGCCCAGAAGCCAAGAGAAGCAAAAAGAGCAGTGCCTGCAAGAAGCATAAAAAGTGATGCAGGTATATTATATCCATTTGATGTCACATACAATATAATTGCAAATAAAAACCATAGTTTAATTATTCTTCTGCATTCTGCACATAACTGCATATATTATTCCTCATTAACATTATAATCATTTATCTTGACTATATATAATATAGAATAAAAATAAACAATATTAAAATATTTATTTTTTAATCTTAACTAACAGGACAAATGTTACACTTTTAGTAAAAAATAAATCTTAAATTAATATAAATCAAGCAATAATTTATTTTCAATAACAATCTCATATGGAGATTTAAAATTTAAGCATGTTTTAGCAGTATTATTATATCTATCTTCATGCTGTTTAAGAGCCTTAATTAATTCATCTTTGGAATAGAATTTATTATTTGCATATAAAATTTTTCCATCCTCTCTATGACTTCTTTCCACCTTTCCATTCTGCCAAGGTGAATAAGGTCTTATTCGTTTAACAGTATATCCTTTCTTTTCAGCTGTCTCTTCAAAATAGCTTTTCTTGTTTGTAACTTCCTTATCATTTACAAACTCATAGCCATTATCCACTTGAATTGTTTTTAGTGGAAAGCCAAATTTACTTTCCAGTTCGTCTAAAAACTTACCTGTTTCAAATGTGCTTTTTTCTTCTACTATTTCTAATACTCTCATTCTGCTGTATTCATCTATCGCTGTTATCTGATAATATTTTTTACCATAGCTGGAAAACATTATACATTCCTGTGGAACATATTTTATATCTATCTGAACCTTGTCGCATATATACTGACCTGTTATTGGTTCATATCTTGTATAGCTCTTTTTTGCCTTGTTTAATGACTTTAAGCATTTCTTCATTATCTGCATACACATACTGCCAAAACTACGATTATAACCAATTTTTAGAAGTCTGACATATACCTCCGCATTACCATACAAACCATGCTCGGCATATGTGTTAAATATTAAATCAAGCTATTCCTTACTATGCTTATTTGGACTGTTTCTTGGTCTACGACTTTTAAAAGATAAACTCTGAACTGTTCCATCATATTTCTTTAAATGCCTGTATACAAACATACGGTTCACTTGATATTTGCGGGCTGCTTTCGTTGCTCCTTTTTTTTAATGCATACTCACATAACCGTTGACGAAATCGCATTTCTTCTGTTATTATCACTTTATTCATTGTGATACCTCTTAGTTTAGTTTAGTTTTTTGCTTAATTTTATACTATATACTAAGAGGTATTTTTTTGTACTTATTTTTGTAACATATGTCTTATAATCTTACAAAATTTTAGATAACTGGAAACTAAACTAAATTGTGCTGAAAAATCAGAACTTTCAAAAAAATATATATTATTATCTCCATTATTTCCAGTTTCTTTAAGTTCCCCAGATAATAAAGTAAATTTATTATCTTCTTCATCATAATATATAAACCTTACATTATCATTTCTCATTCCTGAAAAATTTATTGTATAGTTTGGTTCTTTCCCATGCTTACTAATATAATTCTTATCATCTGCTTCATTATAACCATAAAATACAAAAAATATTTTTGCTCCACTTTCTAATATATCATCAAAACGCATTTGGATAATGTTATTTAATTTAACAAATAATAATACAACCCTATTTTCATAATATGTATTGTCGTACTTTTTCACTCCCATTTTAAATGAATAAAAATTAGGATTAATTGTTGAAAATATATTTGTTATATCTAATTCATCTATATAACCCTGCCAATCTTTATCTAACACTGGCTTTACTTTACTTACAATATAATCTTTAAAAAGCTTTAATATTGTATCTATACCATTGCAGTCTAATATCTCATTTTCTTCTTCCTGCTTTGTGCCGCCTGTATCTGAAATTGTTAATAAATTAATTTTTATGTTTTCTGAAAATGTTATAGTCTTAGCTAAAGTATCAACCTGCTGACCGTAAGTATCGCACATTATGGAATAACATGTTACTTCTTTGTTTTTATACATACCTAAAGTTAAATTAGTTCCAACACATAAATCAGAAAATGAAAAATTTAAAACCTGAAATATATCTATACATGCATTAAACATAACTTTATCTTTATTTTCATGCAGTTTACTTTTATTACATATTCCAAGTAGTGCAGACTCTTTTATTCGTGGATAATAGTGAAATATATTATCTATTAATTTATACTTTGATTGTTCGTTTAATTTCTTAAGACTACTGTCTGGAATTGTTCTATTAAGATAATATCTTATGTAAAACCACATAAAAAAATGGTTATCATTATAAATATTTTCATATTTACGAGATTTAAATACATCTAATGAATTATATGTTTGTATATATAAATTTAAAAACTTACGACCGTCATGATATTGGTTTAAAACTCTATTGTCAAAGTAATATAATGATAATAATGGTATATAAAATGAATAGTCAGTTTCTTTAATGTTTTTAAGTAAAGTATATAAATATGCATAATCTTTTTGATTTGCTATTAATCTACTAAAGGTTTTTTTATACTCACATACAAGCTCTGATAAAAAAGTATATATTTTTGCAGTATCTGTTATTTTAAAACGATACAATGATTTATTCATCCTGTTAAAAGCATTATATTTATCTATATTTAGTATGTTATCTTTATCTATATATTCAATACTAGAATTCTCTGTTTGTTTGTATGAAGTTTGAGTATTTTGTTCTGATGCTGATAATAACCCTATTTTATTTGCAGATAAACTTTGTTTAAATCTTCCCTCATAACCTGTTATACAATCAATTAAATATGGAATTAAAACAAAAAAATGTTTATTAGATTCTATCGTATATGTATCTTTTATAAAATCTATTAATAACTGATTATCATTCTGATGATTATTTTCTTGGCTGCTCATATCACACCTATTTTTTAATATTAAACTTACCCTTATTTAATGTAAGGCCTTCGCTGTCCAGCAATAGTTCTACTTCGCTGATTTTAAATGTCATACTACTGCCGTCTGATGTGATACTGGCATCATCGCCTATATTTATTATAAATGACGAATGGGTATTAATATTAAATTCCTGTGCAGCAATATCGCATGATGTATTTATCTCCATATTCATTGAATCTGATACTAAACTTGTATGCTCATCTGATGTTATAGTTACATTCTGTTTACTGTATAAGTCCATATATCTGTTGCAATTATTTTCTTTATTATTATTTAACATATCCTTTATTATTGCTTGCTTTTATATAAACATATTAGTAGCTAATTTATTTTTTCTCCCAAGCCTGATAGATAGTTACAGGCTTGGAATAAAGTTAATTTTTATTAATATACAAAATTTCTATGGTATTGACACATATATTAAGCATATACAGGATTTATAATGAAATAAACTAAATTTTTCAATATCCCCATGAAAGTTGGCTTTTATGAATATAGCCATAAACTCTATTATCATTTATTAAAAAATCGTTATCGTTTTTTATATAAAATACTTTATACCACCCATTAACAGGAAGTCCTTCTGTAAAAAGGTATATTCTCTCCGTATCATATTTCAGAAACATCATATCTTCTACTCTTGGTATAAGATCAATATACTTGATTTGTTTATTCTTTTCTGCAAAATCGGATATTTTTTTATACCAATCCTTAGTGTAAGTATGATACGGAAACAAAGTACCATATCTATCAACTCCATAATCAAAATAATTACGGTATTCCCTTGATGCTACTTGTTTATCTTTACCTTGATGTGGATAATTACAACTTGTTTCAGTACGATTTTTTTCATCCACAAAGTCTATATCTCTAATATACTTATCTTCCAGTGGAAAAAATGTAAGTATTTGAGCTACAACTTCTGAATTAGAATTTGGCTCTTTTCTCATATTAACATAGAAATCTTTTGATCTTGTATATATAGGTAAATATCCCGGTAAATTAAATGATGAAGATAAAATTTTAACAATATCATATTCTACCTTTGACTGTCTAAAAGAATAATCATCAATTTCTTTTTTATCTAAAATACGAAGATTTTTTAATGAAAAAACACCACCGGTTAACATATTTACATACACATCATAAATGTCAATTTCTACTGGAATAACAAGTACTGTTTCTTTGTTTAATCGTTGAGTAAGATTTGGTATTGACTTTTCAAGCATATTATAACTATTAGGTTCTAAAAATAAGCCATAATTCATAGCATAATATCCTCTAAACACATTATCACCTTTAAGAGCAAGTAATACAGAATAATCCTTATCAGAACAATTTATAAGAATTGTATTATTCACTCCACAATAAAGGGCACTGATTACTAATTCTGCCCTAAGTTTATTTATTGATTTTTTATAATAATATCCCTTATCTGTGTAAAAATACCTATCATGTGGAAAAAACTTTTTAAAAGTATCAGATACATCTTGCCTTGATATTTCTGTATAACCATTTCTTTTAGCAAAATCAGATCTTACTACTAAACTCTTCTCTAAACTGTCCCCCTCATCTTCACACTCTTGTGCATACATAAAAAATGGGTTTAAAATTAAAATAAAAAAAATTAAAAATTTACACATTATCCTTACTCCTTTACAAGTTCATTTATTAAAAAATCATTAAAAGATTTTGTTGTTGTATAAACTGGAATAGAATTACTACCATTATTTGATATATTAACAAAAAAATCATTGACAAATTTTTTTTGGTCATATTGTTTAAATGCATATGTGTCATGTTGAATAATAGCATAAAACAAACTTTTAAGCATTGGATGCGATGAACGGGCTATCATATCATCTTCATACTCTATATCTGAATATAATTCTTGATTAGGTAGTAAACAACCTGTTGACTCTGAACCTCTATTACCAGAATGAATTAAGATTGCACTACGATTCTGTCCTTTATTTCCATGAATTTTTGTATTTGCAGAAATACCATACTCTTCGTTATATATCTCTGGAACAATGTTAACTTTATTATCTATATATTTAATACCTAAACTATTAACTAATTCTTTCAACTGTGCATGTTCAGAGACATGAAAATAAAATTTTTTACTAGTTCTCCAAAAAATTTTATATTGACCTGGTGGGACACAAGTATCAGTTGATGAGGTAATTTGTTGATATTCTGCCTGAACATCTGAATTTTTATTAAAAGATGCTGGTTCTATCATATATCCCTTTATTTCTTTACCGGCAATATTTTTTACTATTTTATTACCTTGACGAAGTTCAAATCTACTTATTGTTGTCCAATGCTCGCCATGTAAATTTTCTGGTCTAAATTCACATATACGCAATATATTTAATATTAATATATTACTATATTTCACTTCCAATTTTATCGGTGTTTTACCTTGATAAGTATAAAGTTTATTATTATATTTATTTTTTATAATTTCTTTCAGTTTTAATACAAACTCCTGATATTCATTAAATAAATATATAGATTTACCGCCTCCAAGAAGCTGATATTTAGATATTGTATTTTCAGTTTTTGAAAATGTAAAACCATCATGGGTATCATAACATACAGGAATAGGTTTGTAAACGGGGATTATACTATTTTCTATTTCATCTAATAATATATAATACTCTCCTTCTGCCATTTTATCAGTTTTTGGAAAAATATCTATAACTTTTTCCTGCTCTGGCTCTTTTGCTGGTAATATGCATGATTGATAATTTTCTTTTATATAATGTTGAAAACTGCCTTCTTTTACTTGATTAGACAATATTTCCAATCTCTCTCCATTAAATTTTAAACTTACTGGCTGCTCTATATGCCATAAGGCATAAATATTTGTATCTATACTTTTATAATATGGGAAAAAATAGATATATTTATCATACCATGCTTCAGTATAATATACTTTTATTTTTTTACTAATTTCTTTCATTGGAACTATCTTGTCTTTTTCAAACAAAATACCTGCTTTATCTAATATTAAATATCCCCATTTAACATCATTGATTTGCGGAGTAACAAGCTTACTATTATGATGTGCTTCCAACTCTATATATATGCCATGCTCATCAGACTTTACTTCTGAAATTGTAACTGACAATACTCCTGTAAATTTATTAACTCCACTGTTTCTTATAACGAGTGCATGTTTTAAATATTCTTCATTTTGTTTGTTAATATTAAGTTCACTGTATGCAATATACGGATACAATACTAGAGATTTACTGCTGTTTTGATTTTGGATTACAGTATTATACAATTCAAGAAATTTATCTGTATAGTATAATTTTAATTTATTACCTGATACGATACTATTATTATATATTTTATCATCTAAGTCATATATAGTAATAGACTTATTAGATAATCCTGCAGTCTTTTCTACTGCCCTATCATCTACTACATTGTCTGTAACAAAAAACTTCCATTTGATATATTTTAATATTTTGGTAGATTTTTTATCTGTATTTTTTACATTACTTAATAATAATATTTCCAGACTTTTATCATTATATGACAGCAGCTTTATTCCTGTTATTTCTATTATATCTGGAAAATACTTTGCATTAAATTTATCATTGAATTCATATGAACCAGAATAACCTTTATCTATATGCAATGAGTGGGAAAGAGTTTCTATTTCATTTCCTGTCTTTGTCGTATTATATAAACTCTTATAAAAACTAAATCTTAAACTAAGATTACTTTTACTTTCTGCTTTAAAGCCAAACTCTGCTTTTGCTGTTACATCATCTGATAATGTTATGGTGCTGTCTATTATTTCTTTAGAATAATCTATATACATATATACTGGCAAATCTTGAAGCTGAGATATTATTGCTTTTTTACCTGTTAATGTTAATGATACCTTAATCTCTCCTTCACATTGTTTAGTATGCACCTGCTGATTGGCACATTCTTCAGAAATACATGTTATATTTCCCGCTCCTTTTGTACTATCATCTGAATGTACATCATTATAAGATAAAAAAAGAAATTGAAACTTATCAATATAAAATTTTAGATAACTGGAAACTAAACTAAATTGTGCCGAAAAATCAGAACTCTCAAAAAAATAGATATTGTTATCTCCATTATTTCCAGTTTCTTTAAGTTCCCCAGATAATAAAGTAAATTTATTATCTTCTTCATCATAATATATAAACCTTACATTGTCATTTCTCATTAATGCAAAATTTATTGTATAGTTAGATTCTATTCCATGATTAATAAAATAATTCTTATTGTCTGTTTCACTGTAACCATAAAATAATAAAATGAGTTTGGCTCCACTGCAATCTAATATATCGTTTATTTTAATTCGCTCTATTACCTGCATTTATATAAACATATTAATAGATAATTTATTTTTTCTTCCCAAGCCTGTTAAGCATATACAGGCTTGGAAAAGTCAATAAATCAATAGTTTATATCAATATACTCAAATCAGTAACCTCTGCTGATTGATACAGAAACATCCTGCCCACTTTGAGTAAGTGTTATAGAAAAGGAAAATTCATATGGAGATACTGCAATAACAGCTTTTTGACCATCATGAGAAACATAATATCGAGCACCTTCTTCAACAGGGTCTTTAAACATGCCAATAATTTCTACAATGCCACCTTTAAATTCACCTTGAACTACACTATCTGTATTAAATATTAGCTCATCATAAACTTTATCTATATTAGTATTCTTAAAAACAGCTATATATTCAAATTGGTCACTTTCTGGATGTTTTTTTTCTTCAAAAGTAACAGCATAGCTAAACTGGTTTATACAAAATATGAACATAAATGAATATACAAATATTAACAGTTTATTTGACATAATCTACTCTCCCTACTTAATATATTTTAATAAATATTTATAACCACTGCCTTTTTTTGTTATAACAAGCTCAGTTATAGTGCTGCATTTGTTATTATACTGACAATTAGTAGCTTCATCCGATTCCAAGTATGTATTATTTATTGTTTTTCCAGTTATTTTAACGCTGTTACCATCGCTTTCAATTAATCTATAAATTGCGTCATTTAATACTACTACTTTATAAGTTCCATGTTTTAACTGTATTCTTGCAAAAGGTATTAAGTTATTATCTGTTTTAACCTTATTTTCTGCATACTTTAAAAACAAATCATAAGCATCTTGAATTGAACCAACACCTGATTTCACTTCTGCAACATAAGTGTTATTAGATTCTATTTTAAAATTAAGAATATTTGACTGAGCAAATAAACTTGCTGGTATAAGTAGAATAAAAAATATAATTAAGCTTCTCATACACTACCTCCCGTTATTTTTAGCAATAAATCATTTCTCTTAGCTATTTTTAACAAGTATTCAACCTGTTCTTTAAAATATGGATATATCAATTTTAAATAATTAACATCATTCATTAAGTCTGCATTACTTTTTCCTCCTTTTAATTTAACTAATGTATCTTTTGTAAATACATTTTCAGGAAATTTTATGTTCACAAAAGCTGCAGGATTTGCTTTATCATTAAGTCCAGTACCTGCTGAATTTCCTATTTCAAAATGAAGGTGTGGTCCATAATTGTTATCACCTGCTCCCGTTATTCCTGTTCTACCAATAATTGTTCCTCGTTTAACATGTTTTCCATTTAATTTACTCTCAAAAGAGCTTAAATGTTGATATCTAATTACAAAGTTAGGACTATTAATATTAAATTGACTACCAAACAATAACTCTCCTTTTAAAGTTTTTACATTATAATTATATGGGTTACCTGCATAATTATATATTATTTTATAATTCTTATTATACATATTTTTTAGTGTTTCAATTTCATCCTTATCTACAACAAGATATGCTGTTCCATATTTTTTACCCACTATATGATATACACCATCTAAACATGCATAAACAGGCATACCTATTGGTGCAAATAAATCTACACCAGTATGATCACGTGGAGCATAGTCTTTTTCACCTTCTGGAATATTTTCTCGTGTTTCACCAAATGATGCGTTCCATGGCTTATAATGTCCACCTTGTGAAAATAAACATATCTCCATTTTATCCAATGGGTCATGCCAGTCTTTACTATATTTCACTTCCAGCTTTATCGGTGTTTTACCTTGATAAGTATAAAGTTTATTATTATATTTATTTTTTATAATTTCTTTCAGTTTTAATACAAACTCCTGATATTCATTAAATAAATATATAGATTTACCGCCTCCAAGAAGCTGATATTTAGATATTGTATTTTCAGTTTTTGAAAATGTAAAACCATCATGGGTATCATAACATACAGGAATAGGTTTGTAAACGGGGATTATACTATTTTCTATTTCATCTAATAATATATAATACTCTCCTTCTGCCATTTTATCAGTTTTTGGAAAAATATCTATAACTTTTTCCTGCTCTGGCTCTTTTGCTGGTAATATGCATGATTGATAATTTTCTTTTATATAATGTTGAAAACTGCCTTCTTTTACTTGATTAGACAATATTTCCAATCTCTCTCCATTAAATTTTAAACTTACTGGCTGCTCTATATGCCATAAGGCATAAATATTTGTATCTATACTTTTATAATATGGGAAAAAATAGATATATTTATCATACCATGCTTCAGTATAATATACTTTTATTTTTTTACTAATTTCTTTCATTGGAACTATCTTGTCTTTTTCAAACAAAATACCTGCTTTATCTAATATTAAATATCCCCATTTAACATCATTGATTTGCGGAGTAACAAGCTTACTATTATGATGTGCTTCCAACTCTATATATATGCCATGCTCATCAGACTTTACTTCTGAAATTGTAACTGACAATACTCCTGTAAATTTATTAACTCCACTGTTTCTTATAACGAGTGCATGTTTTAAATATTCTTCATTTTGTTTGTTAATATTAAGTTCACTGTATGCAATATACGGATACAATACTAGAGATTTACTGCTGTTTTGATTTTGGATTACAGTATTATACAATTCAAGAAATTTATCTGTATAGTATAATTTTAATTTATTACCTGATACGATACTATTATTATATATTTTATCATCTAAGTCATATATAGTAATAGACTTATTAGATAATCCTGCAGTCTTTTCTACTGCCTTATCATCTACTACATTATCTGTAACAAAAAACTTCCATTTGATATATTTTAATATTTTGGTAGATTTTTTATCTGTATTTTTTACATTACTTAATAATAATATTTCCAGACTTTTATCATTATATGACAGCAGCTTTATTCCTGTTATTTCTATTATATCTGGAAAATACTTTGCATTAAATTTATCATTGAATTCATATGAACCAGAATAACCTTTATCTATATGCAATGAGTGAGAAAGAGTTTCTATTTCATTTCCTGTCTTTGTCGTATTATATAAACTCTTATAAAAACTAAATCTTAAACTAAGATTGCTTTTACTTTCTGCTTTAAAGCCAAAATCTGCTTTTGCTGTTAACTCATCTGATAATGTTATGGTGCTGTCTATTATTTCTTTAGAATAATCTATATACATATATACTGGTAAATCTTTAAGCTGGGATATTGTTTCTTTCTTACCTGTTAATGTTAATGATACCTTAATCTCTCCTTCACATTGTTTAGTATGCACCTGCTGATTGGCACATTCTTCAGAAATACATGTTATATTTCCCGCTCCTTTTGTACTATCATCTGAATGTACATCATTATAAGATAAAAAAAGAAATTGAAACTTATCAATATAAAATTTTAGATAACTGGAAACTAAACTAAATTGTGCCGAAAAATCAGAACTCTCAAAAAAATAGATATTGTTATCTCCATTATTTCCAGTTTCTTTAAGTTCCCCAGATAATAAAGTAAATTTATTATCTTCTTCATCATAATATATAAACCTTACATTATCATTTCTCATTCCTGAAAAATTTATTGTATAGTTTGGTTCTTTCCCATGCTTACTAATATAATTCTTATCATCTGCTTCATTATAACTATAAAATACAAAAACTATTTTTGCTCCACTTTCTAATATATCATCAAAACGCATTTGGATAATGTTATTTAATTTAACAAATAATAATACAACCCTTTCTTCATAATATTCTGATTTATACTTATTAACTCCCTTTTTAAATGAATAAAAATTTGGGTTAATTGTTGCAAATATATTTGTAATATCTAATTTACCTATATAACCCTGCCAATCTTCATCTAACTTTGGTTTTATTTTGCTTACAATATAATCTTTAAAAGGATTTAATATTGTATCAATACTATTACAATCTAATATCTCATTTTCTTCTTTCTGCTTTGTGCCGCCTGTATCTGAAATTGTTAATAAATTACTTTTTATATTTTCAGAAAATGTTACTTCTTTTGATAATTTATCTACCTGCTTACCATAACTATCTTTTATAATTTCATAACATGTTGCATTTTTATTTGTTTTATAAATACCTAAATCAAAATTAGTTCCTGTAAATAAATCAGAAAATGTAAAATTTAAAACCTGAAATATATCTATACATGCATTAAAAAGTGTCTTATCTTTATCTTCTTGTAGTTTATTTTTATCACATATACCTAATAATGCAGCTTCCTTTATTCGCGGATAGTATTTAAGGATATTATTTTTGGCTTTCTTAATACTATTATTTGGAAATGTTCTATTTACATAATATCTTACATAAAACCACATAAAAAAACGGTTATCATTATAAGTATTTTCATATTTACGAGCTTTAAATACATCTAATGAATTATAGTCTTCCACAAATAAATTTATAAATTTACGACCATCACCATAATTAGTTAAAAATTTATTTTCATAATAATATAGTGATAATAATGGTATATAAAATGAATAATCACTTTCTTTAATATTTTTAAGTAAAGAATATAAATATTTATAATCTTTTTGATTTTCTATTAAGTTATTAAATGATTTTTTATACTCTTTTATAAGGTCTAAAAAAAAACTTTCTATTTTTGTATTATCTGTTATATTGAAACGATATAATGGTATTTGCATACTATTAAAAACTTTATATTTAAGTATATTAAATAAATCATCTTTATCTATATATTCCTGAACAGCCTTACCTTTTTGTTCATTTTGGTTTTGAGTCTTTTGTTCTGATGAGGATATTAACTCTATGCCATTAGCAGATAGGCTATGCTTGTATGTTCCTTCATAGCCAGATAAACCATTAATAAGATATGGAATACAAATAAATAAATGTTTATTAGATTCTATCGTATATGTATCTTTTATAAAATCTATTAATAACTGATTATCATTCTGATGATTATTTTCTTGGCTGCTCATATCACACCTATTTTTTAATATTAAACTTACCCTTATTTAATGTAAGTCCTTCGCTGTCCAGCAATAGTTCTACTTCGCTGATTTTAAATGTCATACTACTGCCGTCTGATGTGATACTGGCATCATCGCCTATATTTATTATAAATGACGAATGGGTATTAATATTAAATTCCTGTGCAGCAATATCGCATGATGCATTTATCTCCATATTCATTGAATCTGATACTAAACTTGTATGCTCATCTGATGTTATAGTTACATTCTGTTTACTGTATAAGTCCATATCATGCTCGCAGGTTACATCATAATGATTTTTGCTTGATATATTAATACCTCCTTTGCATGTCTGGTCTATACTGCCTTGGACTGTTTCTTCTACATTTCTTGACACTGTTTTTATACAATCACTTAGATAGCTTTCTTTTATATCGCCCTCTATTTCAACTATCTTATCGCCGCTTATAAATTCTTTGCTGTCTCCTGCTACACGAAGTGTATTTTCTGCACCCACATTTAAGGTATTAGATAACCCTACTGCTGTATCCTTGCTTAATGCTACTACTGTTAAATATTCGCCGCCTACATTCACATCTTTTAAACCTGCTATATTCTGGATATGTGACTGTAATATACTTTCATTATGACTGCCGCTTACTTTGCTTGTCTTGTTATTTAAGATACTCTGCTCATAGTCATTCTGCACTAACTCTTTATAATCCCTTTCTGCTTTCAAATAGATTTCTTCACTATTAGGAAGATTACTCATTGTAAGCTCATTTCTGCCTCTCTCATTTAATCCCACTGTTTTTGAGGATAAAGATGTCTTATGTTTATTCACCAGTATCTCATTTTGAATAAGTGATGGAGTTTCATGATTATATAAACTGCCTGTGATTATTGGCCTGTCGGGGTCGCCGTCTATAAAACTTACCACTACCTCATCTCCTACACGAGGAACTGAGATAAATCCTGAATGGCTGCTGGCAGCAGGGCTGGTATATCTTAAATAACAGCTGTGTGTAAATAAATATTTGCCGCTGAATACTTCCTCATCATATCTGCCCTGAACAACATTACTGGCAAACTGAACTCTTACTCTGCCATAATCATCTACTACTATACTGTTTCTTTCACTGTTTATATCTTCACTATTGCCTGTTACTACTCCTGTCGTAATACCTAAAGCTCGTGGTTTCTCTATTACTTTCATTGCATAAGGCATTGTATTGGGGATTAATGATAATTCATTGCTATACATCGAATATAAAGACGGCTCATGCTCTAATATTCTGCCGCCCTGCTCACTTTTATCATGATAATAATGAACTATACCGATTATCTTATAACTTGATTCTCTGCCCTCTATATTAGTTATCGTTATTACATCATTGGTATTTAACTCTAATATATTGCTTCTGGCTTTTATATTCAATGATTCTATATGATTACTTAATACATTTAATGTGGCTTGAAACTGTAAACCATTTTGATAATTTATATTAGTAAAACTTGGGTGATAATTATTTATATTTGATGCATAAGTTGTTACTTTATCTCGGTTATCTATCTCCCTTGTATCCCAGTAATTTTCACTGATACCTGCTTGATGTCTTGATGGGTTACTGGATTCTGATGTGCTGAAGATACTCCATAAGTTTCTTCCTCTTATTCCATACTCTATGCTTGATATACAGTGGCTTGATAAATAATTATCACTGGATGGGTTATAAGGATACATTACATGTTTACTTACTTCTTCATTAACATATTCATTATTACTTGTGCTGAAATCTGCCTTATATACTGAATCATAAAAATTAATGCCTTTATCACTTTCAGAGATATATATACCATATCTGCTGCATAGTCGTAATAAAAAATCTAAATCACTTTCATTATACTGGGTTATATACTCTTCTACTGGAAAATAATTCTGAACTCGCGAAAAATCTATCTGAACGGTTATTGGTCCTCTTGACCTTTCAAATAAATGATTTAATACTTCTAACACACTTTTATTGTTATATATTCTGTATGCTCTATTATAACTTAATCTTATTAACTGGGAATTTAATTTAAAACGGTAATAATATTTATTATTTGTAGAATAATTGGACGGAAGTTCCTTATTGCCTAAATAAATTATCTCACTTACTACTCCTATAAAAAGTTTACTTTGTAGTGGACGATTTTTATTATTGGTATAGGATGGGTCGTTCAAATAAAGACGAATATTTCTATCTATTAAATTACTTACACCAGTTTTTTCATCAGGCTCGTTGCTTATACCTTCATAATAGCATATACACTCTATTTCAAAGGGATAATCTAAACGCTCTAATATCCTGGCTTCTACTACTCGGAATTTATAGTTATCTATTTCCCTGCCTGTAAAGATTAACTCTGATACTTGATTAGATGATGACATAAGCAATCACCCCCCCCCATAACTGAAATTTATGTGTGCGATTTATTGATAATGATATATGATTATTCAATATATATCTATATTTAAAAAATATAATATATTATTTTATCAAAAAATTACCATAAATGTTTAAAAAAATTATATTATATATATTAAAAATTATACTGTATCTTTTACCCTAATTACCGAAATTGGATGTAACTGGGAAGCATGAATATAGCCATTCATTAAAAATACTTCATCATGAGAATATACTATCTTCTTACGCAAATTATGAATATCCTCTATATTGCCTGCATGAGTGACCTCTGGCATACTCATAGCTGATGAAACATTAAACATATATTTTGATTTATAAATAGTTACTTTGCACCAGTCTCCTTTCAATATATCATTCACAAATATCGGATATATTTTATACTGCATTAATTTTATTTGCTCTTCTTTGCTCCTGCTTGAAATCTTATTAATTTTGGTTTCACTTTCATAAAACCTATCTACTACATTCCTTTCTCTGTTATACACAGGTAAATAAAACATTTCTAAAACATTTGCAATTTTAAGAATTATTCTTCCATCTTTATTGGGTTTTTCTCTTACATTGATGTATTTATCATTTGAACACGGTAATGCTAAAACACCGTTTTTAGCATACGACGAATAAAAATAGTCCTCGTTATATTTATTGCTCATATATATAGATACATCATATCTTCCTATTACTTTATAATTCTTCATTAATGCATGTTTATATGTAAGCATAAATGCTTCGCCACCTGATATTATGCCATGAAATAGTTTGTTACCTAAAAAATATTCAGCTTTGATTGATATATCGTTACCTATGGAGTATTTATCAGTATAAAATTCTTGGTCCTGATAATCAAGGGAAGTAGAATAAAATGTTGTAGACATAAAATCGGATATTTCACACTCCACTGCTGCATATGTGCAGGAAAATCTTTTACTCATAAACGAAGCATATTCTTTTTCAGATAATAATGTTTTTAATAACTTTTGGTTACTTCTGTCATTTTCATATGGGCTTCGGACATACCATGTAGTTGTAAGAGCAAAACCCTTCTCATCTAGTTCTATTAACGACATTGGTTTTTCAGTTTTAACAGAAAATAAATATTCCTTTGGGGTGTTTTTATCTAAAAACAGCATCATATGAATCTGGCTGTTATCTTTTGTTAAGGTCAAATCCCTTGTTATACGCAGCATACCCTTGACCTTCATTGAGTTATGTCTAACTGCATAATATCGCGTTATTTCTTCATAATAAGTATTTTTACCTATATCTTCACTTTTCTTTAAATCAACATACCCATAGGAAATAACACTCGGTAAACCATTATATCTATTAGGAAGGGTAATATTAAAGTCTTTTGGAAACCCTTCTTCATCGTCATCGGTTATGGAAATAACATAGTATCCCTTATATTCTTCATAAAAAGTAACCATGGTCTTACCCCCTGTTTATTTTATTTCTTATAACACATGAAATATATTTTGATAAATCTGTTTCATAGTGAAGATTCTGCCCATTGCTGACATGATGCTCATAAATCGCTGTGTATAAAATATCTAATGATTTTAGTATATTCATTGTTGGAGTTTCGTATTCAATATCTCCTCTTAAATCCTTACTTGTATAGTTATTTCCCGTTTCATATGATTCTCTTGATATAAGAACACATCCTGTAGTAAACTCAATATAACGGCCTCCGGCATGAAGTAAAATATATCTGCTGGAATGAACGGTATCGTTATATAAGTTCAAGGTATTTTTCTTGTATGGAGGTTCACTATAATGAAAAATTCCCTTATAATGCCCTTCTGGTATTCTGCGTTTTACCTCCTCTGTTATAGTATCTGGTCCAGATGGCTCCATTGTGTAGCCTCCGTATGTTAATAAAGCATAACTGTTGTTATCTTGTAAATTTTTTTTACGCATATCAGATTTTATAAATACATGATTACTCATATCTTTAATATAGTCTTCTATAATACCTATAATACTTTTACTTACTTTTTTATCTTTGATAACAGTCTTTTTTAATGAATTGGGTTTTAATTTACTTGTATAATCTTGTGGATATTTTTTCATAATTTCTTCATTATATGCATCTATTTGTTCATTATGATGCACTGCATAATTATTATAAACATCTATTATACTGTCAAATAAAAACTTTTCTCCATTAATATATACATAAACTGCAAATACTCCATATGTTGCTCCAAAGCGTTTTTTAATATAATTATCCAATAAATCATCATTATACACTTCTTTATATCTTGTTACTTCTATTACATATCTTGGTTGATACATAAATTTGACTAATATATCATTTTGAAACTGAATTTTATGCCATAACTTTATATAGTCTATTGATGAGATATGTATCACTTTATTATATATATTCTCTTTAGATTTTTTTGTGTTCAACTGATTTTCCAAATCAATTAAATTTATATTATCTACTATAAAATCAGCAGCTTCATCATTTGATTCATTTGATGTTGAATATGCTCTTAAATACAGCACTCTGCGAAGCTCATTATCTACCATCTTAGATACTAATTTTGCTTCACATCTATATAAATTATCCAAACCATATACATTAACACTATTGGATACACTAAATATATCTTTAACTAAAGCACCATTATTGGTTAATCTTGCATCATAGCCATCTATATATTTACCATTTTCATATAATTCCAAATTATAGCCGTCAAATAACATAGAATATTTATTCAACACCAGTTTCAACTCTATTAACGGTAATCCATCTGTGTAGGAATTATAATACAATACCGCCTCTTTAGCATCATCCAGTAATGCATATGCATAAAACACAATATAATAGTTGTCAAATAATTCATTATATCTTAACAGTGATTCTGACATTATATCGGATAAAGTAAAATTTATTGTATGACCCGTTATCTCTTCACCAGATTTCATTAATTTATAGATATTTGTATTATCATTTATTTCTTCAATGCTGTTAAATACTCCGTTTGATGATAAAGACTCAATATCTACAGGACTATTCTTTGAAAATCCAGAAACCTTATTCGTTATACTAAACGCCCAATGTATACTTTCTGAAATCTGTTCTTCTGTTACGCTGTTATTCAAAAAATATCTTTTATTATTATTTACTTTACCGCTTGATGTTTTATTAGATATTAAAAATGCTTTTAAAGTGATTGTTTGTTCTTTGGATATTGTTATTGTTTCAAACGAACTATTAGATAAATATTCCGATTCACTGCTGAACAATGAAGTAATTGGCTTACCATAAGCCTTTAAAACACCTACAATAACACTTTTTGGGAGAAATCTGACTTGCTGTATTTTGCCTCTGCGATAACATATTGCATATGTAGGAAGATGCTCGTCTGGATACGGTGTAGAATAGTAATTATCATTATTCAATAATTTTATATATAGTTTCTTTCTTGCATCTTTTGCTTCTATACTTATTGTACCTGTCCCCTCAACCGTTGATATGGTAATTTCTTTTTTAAAGGAACTATCTTCTTTAGAATATAACTGTATTGTTGCTGATGTAATCGGTTCATTAGTCATATGGTCTTTAATTACAAATTGTAATTCATAATTTTCAGATTTTTCTGACATCTTTTATTCTCCACATCCTATAAAAAGTTTACTTTGTAATGGACGATTTTTATCATTGGTATAGGATGGGTCGTTCAAATAAAGACGAATATTTCTATCTATTAGATTACTTACACCTGTTCTTTCATTAGGCTCGTTGCTTATGCCTTCATAATAGCATATACACTCTATTTCAAAGGGATAATCTAAACGCTCTAATATCCTGGCTTCTACTACTCGGCATTTATAGTTATCTATTTCCCTGCCTGTAAAGACTAACTCAGATACTTGATTAGATGATGACATAAGCAATCGCCCCCCCATAAAAAACTATATTATATATATTAAAAATTATACTGTATCTTTTACCCTAATTACCGAAATTGGATGTAACTGGGAAGCATGAATATAGCCATTCATTAAAAATACTTCATCATGAGAATATACTATCTTCTTACGCAAATTATGAATATCCTCTATATTGCCTGCATGAATAACCTCTGGCGAACCTATACCTGATGTAAAATTAAACATATATTTTGATTTATAAATAGTTACTTTGCACCAGTCTCCTTTCAATATATCATTCACAAATATCGGATATATTTTATATTGCATTAATTTTATTTGCTCTTCTTTGCTCCTGCTTGAAATCTTATTAATTTCGGTTTCTCTTTCATAAAACCTATCTACTACATTCCTTTCTCTGTTATACACAGGTAAATAAAACATTTCTAAAACATTTGCAATTTTAAGAATTATTCTTCCGTCTTTATTGGGTTTTTCTCTTACATTGATATATTTATCATTTGAACACGGTAATGCTAAAACACCGTTTTTAGCATACGACGAATAAAAATAGTCCTCGTTATATTTATTGCTCATATATATAGATACATCATATCTTCCTATTACTTTATAATTCTTCATTAATGCATGTTTATATGTAAGCATAAATGCTTCGCCACCTGATATTATGTCATGAAATGGTTTGTTACCTAAAAAATATTCAGCTTTGATTGATATATCGTTACCTATGGAGTATTTATCCGTATAAAATTCTTGGTCCTGATAATCAAGAGAAGTAGAATAAAATGTTGTAGACATAAAATCGGATATTTCACACTCCACTGCTGCATATGTGCAGGAAAATCTTTTACTCATAAACGAAGCATATTCTTTTTCAGATAATAATGTTTTTAATAACTTTTGGTTACTTCTGTCATTTTCATATGGGCTTCGGACATACCATGTAGTTGTAAGAGCAAAACCCTTCTCATCTAGTTCTATTAACGACATTGGTTTTTCAGTTTTAACAGAAAATAAATATTCCTTTGGGGTGTTTTTATCTAAAAACAGCATCATATGAATCTGGCTGTTATCTTTTGTTAAGGTCAAATCCCTTGTTATACGCAGCATACCCTTGACCTTCATTGAGTTATGTCTAACTGCATAATATCGCGTTATTTCTTCATAATAAGTATTTTTACCTATATCTTCACTTTTCTTTAAATCAACATACCCATAGGAAATAACACTCGGTAAACCATTATATCTGTTAGGAAGGGTAATATTAAAGTCTTTTGGAAACCCTTCTTCATCGTCATCGGTTATGGAAATAACATAGTATCCCTTATATTCTTCATAAAAAGTAACCATGGTCTTACCCCCTGTTTATTTTATTTCTTATAACACATGAAATATATTTTGATAAATCTGTTTCATAGTGGAGATTCTGCCCATTGCTGACATGATGCTCATAAATCGCTGTGTATAAAATATCTAATGATTTTAGTATATTCATTGTTGGAGTTTCGTATTTCGTATCTCCTCTTAAATCATTACTTGTATAGTTATTTCCCGTTTCATATGATTCTCTTGATATAAGAACACATCCTGTAGTAAACTCAATATAACGGCCTCCGGCATGAAGTAAAATATATCTTTTGGAATGAACGGTATCGTTATATAAGTTCAAGGTATTTTTCTTGTATAGAGGAACACTATAATGAAAAATTCCCTTATAATGCCCTTCTGGTATTCTGCGTTTTACCTCCTCTGTTATAGTATCTGGTCCAGATGGCTCCATTGTGTAGCCTCCGTATGTTAATAAAGCATAACTGTTGTTATCTTGTAAATTTTTTTTACGCATATCAGATTTTATAAATACATGATTACTCATATCTTTAATATAGTCTTCTATAATACCTATAATACTTTTACTTACTTTTTTATCTTTGATAACAGTCTTTTTTAATGAATTGGGTTTTAATTTACTTGTATAATCTTGTGGATATTTTTTCATAATTTCTTCATTATATGCATCTATTTGTTCATTATGATGCACTGCATAATTATTATAAACATCTATTATACTGTCAAATAAAAACTTTTCTCCATTAATATATACATAAACTGCAAATACTCCATATGTTGCTCCAAAGCGTTTTTTAATATAATTATCCAATAAATCATCATTATACACTTCTTTATATCTTGTTACTTCTATTACATATCTTGGTTGATACATAAATTTGACTAATATATCATTTTGAAACTGAATTTTATGCCATAACTTTATATAGTCTATTGATGAGATATGTATCACTTTATTATATATATTCTCTTTAGATTTTTTTGTGTTCAACTGATTTTCCAAATCAATTAAATTTATATTATCTACTATAAAATCAGCAGCTTCATCATTTGATTCATTTGATGTTGAATATGCTCTTAAATACAGCACTCTGCGAAGCTCATTATCTACCATCTTAGATACTAATTTTGCTTCACATCTATATAAATTATCCAAACCATATACATTAACACTATTGGATACACTAAATATATCTTTAACTAAAGCACCATTATTGGTTAATCTTGCATCATAGCCATCTATATATTTACCATTTTCATATAATTCCAAATTATAGCCGTCAAATAACATAGAATATTTATTCAACACCAGTTTCAACTCTATTAACGGTAATCCATCTGTGTAGGAATTATAATACAATACCGCCTCTTTAGCATCATCCAGTAATGCATATGCATAAAACACAATATAATAGTTGTCAAATAATTCATTATATCTTAACAGTGATTCTGACATTATATCGGATAAAGTAAAATTTATTGTATGACCCGTTATCTCTTCACCAGATTTCATTAATTTATAGATATTTGTATTATCATTTATTTCTTCAATGCTGTTAAATACTCCGTTTGATGATAAAGACTCAATATCTACAGGACTATTCTTTGAAAATCCAGAAACCTTATTCGTTATACTAAACGCCCAATGTATACTTTCTGAAATCTGTTCTTCTGTTACGCTGTTATTCAAAAAATATCTTTTATTATTATTTACTTTACCGCTTGATGTTTTATTAGATATTAAAAATGCTTTTAAAGTGATTGTTTGTTCTTTGGATATTGTTATTGTTTCAAACGAACTATTAGATAAATATTCCGATTCACTGCTGAACAATGAAGTAATTGGCTTACCATAAGCCTTTAAAACACCTACAATAACACTTTTTGGGAGAAATCTGACTTGCTGTATTTTGCCTCTGCGATAACATATTGCATATGTAGGAAGATGCTCGTCTGGATACGGTGTAGAATAGTAATTATCATTATTCAATAATTTTATATATAGTTTCTTTCTTGCATCTTTTGCTTCTATACTTATTGTACCTGTCCCCTCAACCGTTGATATGGTAATTTCTTTTTTAAAGGAACTATCTTCTTTAGAATATAACTGTATTGTTGCTGATGTAATCGGTTCATTAGTCATATGGTCTTTAATTACAAATTGTAATTCATAATTTTCAGATTTTTCTGACATCTTTTATTCTCCACATATATATCCTATTCTTTTATACGCAATTTACAGCCTTTAATCAATATACCATCTTCAGATATAGAAAACTCAATACCTTTACTTTTAAACGCAATACCATTCTCATCCAAAATTATACTGCTTTCTCCAGATGTAATATTCAACTCTTGTTCAGCAAATATTTTTGTGCCTGCTTGAGAATTTATCTCTACACAAGAACTAGTATCTATGTATAAATCAGCAGCTTTTATTAATATGCAGTCATCTGCATACATTGATACGGATTCCTCACTATCTATACTTATATTTTCTAGTGCATGAGTATTTATTTGAGAGTCTGATACCAGATTAATTTCTTT
This sequence comes from Mucispirillum schaedleri ASF457, assembly GCF_000487995.2. NCBI lineage: Bacteria > Pseudomonadati > Deferribacterota > Deferribacteres > Deferribacterales > Mucispirillaceae > Mucispirillum > Mucispirillum schaedleri. The sequence continues at coordinate 2,300,102 of NZ_CP097562.1, read as the reverse complement.
CTTTGATACTATATCATAATGTCCTGCTGATTTAAAGGTTACCTTACCTCTAACATTATGAACTAAACTATTACCTATTCCAATATTATAATCTCCAGACACATTTACATTTTTATCCCTGCCTACACTTTCTTTGCTGTCTCCTGCTACACGAAGTGTATTTTCTGCACCCACATTTAAGGTATTAGATAACCCTACTGCTGTATCCTTGCTTAATGCTACTACTGTTAAATATTCGCCGCCTACATTCACATCTTTTAAACCTGCTATATTCTGGATATGTGACTGTAATATACTTTCATTATGAATGCCGCTTACTTTGCTTGTCTTGTTATTTAAGATACTCTGCTCATAGTCATTCTGCACTAACTCTTTATAATCCCTTTCTGCTTTCAAATAGATTTCTTCACTATTAGGAAGATTACTCATTGTAAGCTCATTTCTGCCTCTCTCATTTAATCCCACTGTTTTTGAGGATAAAGATGTCTTATGTTTATTCACCAGTATCTCATTTTGAATAAGTGATGGAGTTTCATGATTATATAAACTGCCTGTGATTATTGGCCTGTCGGGGTCGCCGTCTATAAAACTTACCACTACCTCATCTCCTACACGAGGAACTGAGATAAATCCTGAATGGCTGCTGGCAGCAGGGCTGGTATATCTTAAATAACAGCTGTGTGTAAATAAATATTTGCCGCTGAATACTTCCTCATCATATCTGCCCTGAACAACATTACTGGCAAACTGAACTCTTACTCTGCCATAATCATCTACTACTATACTGTTTCTTTCACTGTTTATATCTTCACTATTGCCTGTTACTACTCCTGTCGTAATACCTAAAGCTCGTGGTTTCTCTATTACTTTCATTGCATAAGGCATTGTATTGGGGATTAATGATAATTCATTGCTATACATCGAATATAAAGACGGCTCATGCTCTAATATTCTGCCGCCCTGCTCACTTTTATCATGATAATAATGAACTATACCGATTATCTTATAACTTGATTCTCTGCCCTCTATATTAGTTATCGTTATTACATCATTGGTATTTAACTCTAATATATTGCTTCTGGCTTTTATATTCAATGATTCTATATGATTACTTAATACATTTAATGTGGCTTGAAACTGTAAACCATTTTGATAATTTATATTAGTAAAACTTGGGTGATAATTATTTATATTTGATGCATAAGTTGTTACTTTATCTCGGTTATCTATCTCCCTTGTATCCCAGTAATTTTCACTGATACCTGCTTGATGTCTTGATGGGTTACTGGATTCTGATGTGCTGAAGATACTCCATAAGTTTCTTCCTCTTATTCCATACTCTATGCTTGATATACAGTGGCTTGATAAATAATTATCACTGGATGGGTTATAAGGATACATTACATGTTTACTTACTTCTTCATTAACATATTCATTATTACTTGTGCTGAAATCTGCCTTATATACTGAATCATAAAAATTAATGCCTTTATCACTTTCAGATATATATATACCATATCTGCTGCATAGTCGTAATAAAAAATCTAAATCACTTTCATTATACTGGGTTATATACTCTTCTACTGGAAAATAATTCTGAACTCGCGAAAAATCTATCTGAACGGTTATTGGTCCTCTTGACCTTTCAAATAAATGATTTAATACTTCTAACACACTTTTATTGTTATATATTCTGTATGCTCTATTATAGCTTAATCTTATTAACTGGGAATTTAATTTAAAACGGTAATAATATTTATTATTTGTAGAATAATTGGACGGAAGTTCCTTATTGCCTAAATAAATTATCTCACTTACTACTCCTATAAAAAGTTTACTTTGTAATGGACGATTTTTATTATTGGTATAGGATGGGTCGTTCAAATAAAGACGAATATTTCTATCTATTAGATTACTTACACCAGTTTTTTCATCAGGCTTGTTGATTATGCCTTCATAATAGCATATACACTCTATTTCAAAGGGATAATCTAAGCGCTCTAATATCCTGGCTTCTACTACTCGGAATTTATAGTTATCTATTTCCCTGCCTGTAAAGATTAACTCTGATACTTGATTAGATGATGACATAAGCAATCCCCCCATAATACCACTTAATTTTACTACTGGCTTATACATCTTTCGTAATAGCCTTTACTTTATATTCTGCTGACATAAAATCAAATTGTTCTGGTAAATTATCACTGCTTGGGCTTATAAACCCTACACCTGTTACTATACATTGTGGAACTTCTTTCTCATTGATTTTTACTGTTACTTCAATACATTCTGCCTCTAAGTCTAACTGATTTATTAAACGCATATTATATGATAAAAAATTAGCTGGATGCAAAATGCATAAATCATAATAATGTATTATATACAGTATTTATTTCACGATTACCTTATATTTATTAGGATTATTTGTGTATATATCTTCCAATTTATTATCATAATAACCATAAATATATGCTTTATCATCATCAATATATTTTATTTTTAAAGTATATTTATGAATATCTCCTTCTTCTTCACCTAACATATCAACTAAATACACTTTACTATTACTATCATATCTATGTTTTTCTAAAGTATATTCTCTTTCAAATATACCACCAGTAGAAAACACTTTACTATTTTTACAGTCAATATGCCATGTACTTTCAAAAGTTTCTTCATTAGGATAGCCAATGATTTGTTTTGGTTTATATCTAAAATACTTATTATCTTGTAACTTAAGTTTATAAAATTTTCTACATTCATTATTTTCTTCTAAATCTTCAGCAAAAATAAATATTGGTGATAAAAAAAATAATACTAATATTAATAATTGTTTCATTTATTTCCTCCGTTAACAAGATAGTTTCCAGCCCTATTATATGCCCATCTTGCTTTTACACCTCTTGTATCTATATGGACAAAACCTGCATATTTATTGTTTGAATTTATACTTACTGCTATGCCATATGGTCTATTTCCATATTTAGATATAATATAATTATATACACTTTCTGTTATATTATTTTTTATCACAATATCAACAGCATCTCCAACTACATGTCTAGATTTTTCTGCACCTCCTATATTTTTATTATGTGTTGGACAACGATATCCACTATTAATTGTTATAGGTTGTCCAAAATGCTCTCTAAGTTCTGTTAAAATTTCTAACAACTCTAATGGTGGCATACCATTTGGTATAGTATTTGGATTTCTATTACAAATACTACATGCACATGCAAACTCATGCAAAGAAAAATATTTTTTCCAATTACATTTAGCACTTAATTCTGCATGTGTTTTTCCATGTTTTGTATTATATGCAGGACTTTTCATATAAGCAAATATATATAATTTTGATGATATGTCTTTATTTTCCAGTTTCTTTTTACTGCTGTCACTTAATATATCTTTTGGTTTAAATTTAATTTCTTCGCCTGTTTGGGATATTTGTTCTGACACAGTGCTTATTTTTACTTTACCCCTATACTCACTGTTTGTCAATACTGCATAACACCAATTAATATAATCAGTATTAACTACACCAGATGTTGTTGCTTTAAATTTATATTCTGTTTCCATATAAGAGTCAATATCTGGGAGATTGTCTTTTGTTGGTTCAAACAATTCTACTCCTCTTATAAATCCTGAAATATCACCTTTATTTATTAATGCATTGACAGTGGTTTCTTTACTTTCCCTAGTTGCTTTATCTAATATAATTGTATCATGTGATTTTATATTAGCTTCTTTTTTATCTGAAAAATCTTTTTTATAAAAACTAAATATTAATTTTGTATTTGATATATCATCAGTATCTGCATTTATTTTAAAACAAGCCGACGCAGTATCTCCACATACTTCCACAATTCCATCTATTAATTCTTGAGTTTTTACATTGTATAAGTAATATTTCTTTTTTTCTATTTCACCAGTATTTACTGTTTCATCAAGTATAAATTCAATTGTAATGCTTATCTCTCCAACTTGAGATACTGCTGTTTGGTCTTCTTTTATTTCTTCTTGATTAGATAAGATTATTCCACAATGATTATTTGATAAAAGATAATTTAATAATATCACTGTTGTTTTATCATATCTTAATATAAATTTATTTTCATTTAATATATATTCTGCTTCTAACTTATCATTATCTTTATGCTTATAAAAGTAGTTAGAATAATCTGATAATATATCATAAAATCTATGATGCTGATTATTTTCCATAATACTTATAATTAATATTTATATATGTTCAGCTGTCTTACTCTTTTCTGATAGATTAATTATTATATGTAACGATTATTGTAAAATATCATTTATCGCATTTTCAAATAGTTCGTCATATTTTAAGGCATTATTTTTTATTTTTATAAGTTGATGATTGTCTAAATTTATAAAATTATAGCCATTAAAACTAATTACCTCAACATAATCTTTATATTGTTTAAATATAACAAGTTCACTACCAAAATTTTCACTATTTACATATACCAAAGCAGTATCCTTTTCTACGATATATTTAATAAAAAAAGTGCCACTCATATCGTCTGATAGTTCATATGAAGTACTATTTTTTGGTAGTGTATTTAGTAAAATATCAGTTGTTGAGGATTTATAATATAGTTCATATGCCTTTTTTATAGAATTAGTTCTAATTTTTGTTTTATAGAACCCATCACATCTGTCTCCACCTACATCTATTAGAATATTTGATTTATATTCAATATTTTTATTATTGTCTACACAAGAAATTTTATTTGTGAGTATATAGCATGGTATTTTTACCCAGTTAAAAATATTACTAACTGATACTTTAGGATATAGATAATCATCATTTAATAATAATTCTTCTATATCATACATGTTCTTTTCAAAATAAATTATATTGTTTCTTTTTGCAAATGACATATAGCCAAATATTCTATTGTTGATCATAATATTTATCAAAACACTATTTTCTGAAAATTCATATTTTACTTTTATATTATCTGATAATACTGTTTTCATATCAATATTTATAATTTTGTCACTCTTCGGTAAGTGAGTTAGAAAGTTATGATAAAATTTTTTTATCCTGTTACTGTTATACTTATTAGTATATACATAATCTATATCATTTAAAAAAATAGAATATGCTTTACCTAAATCGTTTGTTTCTATTTTTTTAATTCCATTTGTATCATCAAAAAAATTCTTGACACCTCTATCTCTAGTTAATAGTGAAACTCCAATAAAATGACATTCCTGCTCTGGAAACAACTCCGCATGGGCTTGAAATTCAATAGTGCTAAACAACAATGTTAGTATTAATATTAACTTTTTCATACAAGACTCCTTGTTAATTATTTTCTCTATATTCAAGTTGTTTTGAATATATTGGCAAATAATCATTAATATTTTTTTTAATTATAGTATAATCAACACATGAATTATATGTATATTTTGTATTTGTTGGAATATCATACTGTATAAAAAAAGAAGGATTTACTCTTCCTGTCAATCCTTTTGCTATTTGAGTAGTAATTTCAAAATGTAAATGAGGACCTTTATGTTTAGATTTTGTTTCATCAATTCCAGTTGTTCCTGTTGCTCCTATAATATCTCCAACTTTTACTTTTGAACCAACAGATATATCTGTAGCATACTTATCTAAATGAGCATAATAAATATAAAATACATTACTATTTTCATCATAATTTGGTCCAAATGCTTGTTCACCATCAATGATTGAATTATTTACAGTATGCTTAATTTTAGGATATAATAATTTATAGTTAATAGTTTCTTTTCTTTTTTTTAGTATATTAATCGCTGTATTGGATGTTATCTCTAAAATTATTGTTTTACCATATCCTTTCAACTCTGACATACTATAAACAATCCCTTCCAAACATGCATATACTCTTGTTCCTGGTTCAGCAAATAAATCAACACCTTGATGTTTAGAGCCATTTCTAACATGCCCAAAACCAGACCAATATGGTGCATAACCACCACTTTGCATAAAGATGGCAATCTGCATTTTATCCAATGGGTCATGCCAGTCTTTATCACTTATTTGAATATTACTTAAATCTTTTTTTACTCCACATTTCACATGTGTTTTTCCATGTTTTGTATTATATGCAAGGCTTTTCATATAAGCAAATATGTATAATTTTGATGATATGTATTACTTCCCTTTACTGTTTAATTGTTTAAATATATTAATATCTTTCATTAAAAAAAGCCTCTGCATCAATATATGATAAATATAGGTATGTTCCATTATTATCTTCTTTTAAAACTGATAATGCTAAGTTTTCTATATACAATTCTTTGCTACCATTTGGAGTATAACACATGGTTTGTTCAAAATAATCAGGATCTAAAGCATGAGTCCATAATACTTGAGTATTTTCTTTTGGCATTTTTGTTATAACTGTTGGTTCAAAAAAGGGGTCTAATTGTAATTTTTTTAAAACATCTGTAATACTTTGTTTTTGAAAAAAAGATATAAAAGCTAATTGAGCATTTTCATCTATAAGTGTCATTTTATAACTTTTATATTCATCATCATATATGGCTTTATCTTTATTAAATTTAGTTTGTAAAGCTTTTTGCAGATTTTGACCAACAAGTGAATCAAAAAATTTTTCTATAGGTGTACACTTTTCTCTAAAATTTGTTGTAGCATATCCTATAGAACTAATTTCATTCATATCTGTAGTGAATAATTTTCCTTCTTTTTGCTCTGCTTCTGTCATACACTTTTCATATTCATGAAAATTTTTTTTTGTTACTTTTTTTCTCCAATCACCATCACAATCTACAGCATAAAGCCTAAACGGAACTAAAATAATAAATAACACGATTATTTTATACATAATATACCTCATTATTAAAAATTTTTTATATTAAACTCTTTATCCTCTCCATTAAATTTTATATATTTCCTAGGAGAAGTATTTGGACTAATACTAAATTCAGTATCAAAACTTTTTCTGTTACTCTTAATACCTATATGTATCCAATAAGAACGATGTTTTTCAAGTATACATTGAGATATAATATTATTATCCAAACCTGATACTTTATTGTTATATATATCTTTAAATAATGACACTAACTTATCTCTTTGTTCTGACATATCTTTCGCACTTAAAACAAAGTCCACAGCTTCACAAAACATATGTTGACTTGTGGAGCTTCCTTTGACTTTGATATTAAGTGGTAGGCATCTTACACCACTAGTAATTATTATAGATTTTTTACCAGCACTATTGCCACCATTAATATATGTTCTTATAGGCTCAAGAATATCTGTACACAACTGTGTAAGTTTTAAATAATTATCTTCTTCCATTGCATATTGTCTATTCTCTTCAAGATGTTCTGTATAACTTGTATTAACTAATTCACTCAAAGAAAAATGTTCTGATAGTTTTTCCTCTATTTTTACATTGCTTTTAACCTTACATACACTATGTGTTTTTCCATGTTTTGTATTATATGCAGGGCTTTTCATATAAGCAAATATGTATAATTTTGATGATATGTCTTTATTTTCCAGTTTCTTTTTACTACAGTGGTTTCTTTACTTTACCTAGTCGCTTTATCTAATATAATTGTATCATATGATTTTATATTAGCTTCTTTTTTATCTGAAAAATCTTTTTTATAAAAACTAAATATTAATTTTGTATTTGATATATCATCAGTATCTGCATTTATTTTAAAACAAGCCGACGCAGTATCTCCACATAAAAATTAAAAATATTTTTGTGCATTTTCTACTGCATCAATAATCATTGATTTTTTTGGTTCTTTTCCTTTACCACAAAGCCATATAGTCCAGTCATTACCTTCTGTTGGAACTTTTAACTCTTGTTTAGCATTTTTAAAAACTACTGTATCTATTTCATATAAATTTACATATATCATTTTTATTTTATTTTGTTCTGCATAACTTAAAGCATTAGATGAATAGTTGTTTTGGTCATCTGCTATAGTATAAAATGCATCTTCACCTTGTTCTTGTTTGATATGTTTAATATATGCACCTGATATACCAAATTCCACCATAGTATTTACACTGCAATCAATAGTTTTTACTTCTGCATACACATTCACACTAAACATTACAATAAAAATAATAAAAAAAACTTTCATAACACACCTCTTTTATTGATATATTTCTAAATGATAGCAATTTTGTTTGCTCTCATTAATAAATTTCAATATTCCTTGCTTTTCATATTTTTCAACAATTTCACGGCAATTCTCTTTTTCTATATCATTCATTTCACCCAATCCAATATCTAAAACATTCAATGTTGAAAAATCAGAAAGACAATGTTTAGATACTTTGGATGCACCCAATTCTAAATTTTTTTCTCCATTAGTTTAATAACTGTATCTCTATCTTTATCTTTATTGTCTACATAAACATTGATAACCTTGTCTCCATTGTTACCATATGTTACTAATTCAAATAGAACTCATTTCTTATTTAGCAATAATTTTTACTGCTACCTAATAAGAAACTATCTAACTATATATAAGAAATTACAAAAGATCGTTTGCACTACAATCTTGTTGGTAAACATACACACCTGTTTTATCTTCCATATACATTCTATCCACTCTATAATCATTTGGTCCATCTACTTCAAATAATTTATTTTTTTCATACCAGAAACAACTATAAAAATCAAATGGTTCATACCAAGAACGAATCAACTGTGTATTATTATCAGGAACACCACCAAATAGTTTATAAACATTTTTATTATACAACTTAAATGCTTCTTTTATAGTTTTATTTGGATAAAATATAATCTGTTGAAAAGTATTTTTTGATTTAACTTCCATTACATATCTTTGTTCTTTTTTGTCGTATTTTGCTTTAGTTTTATCAAATTTGATTTTTATTAACTCTGAAAAAGATTTTCCTGTTGAAATTTCATTATCTTCTGCCAAATATTCATTAAGTTGAATACATTCATCTTGTTGTTTATGAGATACAAAGTATGTATTGTGGACATCACTTATAGAAGTTTTATTAGTAAACATTTTACCTTCTTTAATTTCTGCTTCTGACATACATTCTTCATATTCATGGAAATTTTTCACTGTTACTTTTGCTCTCCATTCATAACCATCTCCACAATCTACCGCATATAAGTAACTAGGCAATAATAAAAGAATTAATAAATATTTTAACATAACTTCTCTCCTTATTATTAAAATTTATGTTTAGTAAAAAAATCTTTACTCCCATCATATTTTATTTTTATAAAATCTGCATCATTATTAATTTGAACCATAACTGTAAAACTAGTTGATTGATTTTGTCTATTTTGTGTTTTCAAACCAATATGTAACCAATACGAACCACTCTTATTTCTTTCTATTATACATTGATAAATATTATTAATATCTAAATTATCCACTTTTTTATTATATATATCTTTAAATAATGATACTAATTTATCTTTTCGTTCTGACTCATCTTTCGCATCTAAAACAAAATCTACAGCTTCACAAAACATATGTTGACTTGTTTTACTACTTCCCTTAATTGCATCATTAAGTTCTGGGCATCTTACACCACTAGTAATTATTATAGATTTTTTACCAGCACTATTGCCACCATTAATATATGTTCTTATAGGCTCAAGAATATCTGTACACAACTGTGTAAGTTTTAAATAATTATCTTCTTCCATTGCATATTGTCTATTCTCTTCAAGATGTTCTGTATAACTTGTATTAACTAATTCACTCAAAGAAAAATGTTCTGATAGTTTTTCCTCTATTTTTACATTGCTTTTAACCTTACATACACTATGTGTTTTTCCATGTTTTGTATTATATGCAGGACTTTTCATATAAGCAAATATATATAATTTTGCTGATATGTCTTTATTTTCCAGTTTCTTTTTACTGCTGTCACTTAATATATCTTTTGGTTTAAATGTAATTTCTTCTCCTGTTTGGGATATTTGTTCTGATACAGTGCTTATTTTTACTTTACCCCTATACTCACTGTTTGTCAATACTGCATAACACCACTTAATATAATCAGTATTAACTACACCAGATGTTGTTGCTTTAAATTTATATTCTGTTTCCATATAAGAGTCAATATCTGGGAGATTGTCTTTTGTTGGTTCAAACAATTCTACTCCTCTTATAAATCCTGAAATATCACCTTTATTTATTAATGCATTGACAGTGGTCTCTTTACTTTCCCTAGTTGCTTTATCTAATATAATTGTATCATGTGATTTTATATTAGCTTCTTTTTTATCTGAAAAATCTTTTTTATAAAAACTAAATATTAATTTTGTATTTGATATATCATCAGTATCTGCATTTATTTTAAAACAAGCCGACGCAGTATCTCCACATACTTCCACAATTCCATCTATTAATTCTTGAGTTTTTACATTGTATAAGTAATATTTCTTTTTTTCTATTTCACCAGTATTTACTGTTTCATCAAGTATAAATTCAATTGTAATGCTTATCTCTCCAACTTGAGATACTGCTGTTTGGTCTTCTTTTATTTCTTCTTGATTAGATAAGATTATTCCTGCATGAAACTTACTAGGGAAAAAGTTACGCAATGATACTTTAGTTTCTTGATGGATTATTGTAAAAATATTTTCATTAGGCAAATACTCTGCCTGTATTTCCTTGCTTTCTTCATGCTGATACAATATTTTTTCATCGTTATCATCATTAATTAATGTATATTTTCCTGCTAAAACTACTGCATTAATAGATTCATTATCATCATATAATAAAATTCTAAAATTGTTTTTAGATATATTATCCATTGTTAATACATGCTCTTTATTTTTTAATAAATATAGTATTATAGTTTGCTGCTCATATTCATCTAATAAATTATCAAACCTTTGATGCATTCCCCAGTTTAATTGTGATATTAATAAAATATTCTTCTGTTCAGTGCTTTCACTATTAAAATATTTTTTTAAAAGGTTTTGAAAATCTTTTAAATTAGTATTAGAAACTACATAAATCTCATTTAACTTAAAACCAATATTTAATATATTCTTGCTGAATTTTTCATTTATATAAAGTAAAAATGGTTTAAAAATGTCATCATGTTTTGCAAAATCTAAAATTGATTGAAAATACTTATTTTCATCAATACTCATACTATCATGAAGACAATTTTTTAAATCCTGAATTTTAGTAACATTTTTAAAAACAGATGAATATTCTTCATTTGTAGAAAAAGATATATTATTTTTTTTATTTGCAGCAACTTTATCTATTAAGTGACTATAATTATGAGTTGTAATAAATTCCAAAAATGTTTTATTCTTATAACCATATAATGGAACATTATCATCTGATTTAATAAACTTAAATATTATATTTAAATGAGTAAATATATCTTTAGATGTTTGATACATATCTATTGTTCCATTTTCTTTTCTTTCCACCAACTCAAATAATGCTGCTTCATGTAACCTGCGTTTGATATAGCTATTATATTGTTTATTTTTACTTGCTGAAACTAAATCTATATAATAGCGAATACCAAACCATGTTAAAAATCTACTATTGTTTTTATTTATTGCATTATGAAAAAAGTCTGTTGGGTCATTATATTTATTAAATTTTGCAGGCATTTGATAATGACCACATAGAAAAGAAATTATTAATTTAGAATATTCATTTAATTGACCATCTTTAAATACTTTTAATCCATTTTTACCAGATAATAAACTATTAATTAAGTCTCCATGAAATCTTCTTGATAAAAATATAAATATTTCTTTTGCATCTTCTGATGTTAATATTAATTCAAATGTTTCATAATGTTTTGCATATTGTTTACTACTATTTATCTGGGTTATAGTATCACTAATTTTTTTATTTACTGCTTTTTCCAATTGTAAAGCTCTTGAATGCTTTGTATCACCATTTCTTATATTTTGTTTTAATGTCTGCTGTTTCTTCTGTTTCTTTGCTTTTGATGATGGTGTAGTTTGTATGGTTCTATTAATATAATCAATAGCACTGTAAGAAATTATGTTATATTTATTAGAGAAATCACGAACTTTTATTGTTTTTCTCTCAAATTGTTGAATATATTTGCTAACTAACTTCAAATCATAATATTTACCATAATCTAAATGCTTTGCAATATTATCATATATTTCAAATGGGTATACAAAATATGTATATTTGATTGTTTCATATTGAAAATCATATATAGAATTATATATCTCCCCATCAATTATTCCACCTTTTTTTTGTCTACTTCATACATTTTATTATACATCCAATAAAGTAATATTAATTGAATATACGGGTATTTTCTAACAATATTTGAAAATATACTTTTATCTGCATTTAAATAATTGATTGACTCTTTAATAATCTTATTGGGTATAGTTATGCCAAATGCAGAGTATTGTTTATTATCTTTCATTGATAAATCAATTAAATCTTTATCTGTAAATAGAATATATTTTTTGGCTATTACTGTATATAATTGAAAACTAACTGATGCTACATTTCATTGTAATTATATAACTGTATCTATTGTCCTAATAAATTTATAGTGCTAAAATATAAATTATAATTTTTTTTAGAAATATATTTTTTATATTTACTTAAATTATGACGATAATCTTCTATATAATTATTGATATTATAATTATATACGAAACGAGAATAAATAAATAATAAATATCCTGATAAATAAGCATTTATACTTGATATCTGATATTTACCAGTATATTCTAAATCAATATCAATTGCTTTTTTCAAATCAATCACTGGACTTAATACATTATCTTGTAAGGAGGAATTCATCTCATTGATAAATAAAAAAGATAGATTTTTTAGAGGATATACATATAAAAAATTAGAAATATCTGTTGGTATCTCTTGCAACAAATCATCACCTTCACTAAAACTTTTTTCATCTTCAAGCATTTGTGATAAAAGCTTTGATTTATCAATATTTCTTTTATTTAAAAATTGGTAAGATTGAACAAAATATTTATCATAATATTCAATAGCCTCAATAACACTATTTTGTGTAAAAACTTTTTGTATATCCCTAAAATTGTTATACACACTATCCATATTTGTAATTATTTTGTCATTATTTGATGCATACACATTAAACAATGAAAAAATAAACAATATAGCAACTAAGCATATTCTTTGAAACATTATTTCACCTCAAAATATTTATTTATGCCATTTATTATATCATTTGCTAATAAATTTAGATAACAATCATCTAGTAGGTTTTCTCTATCACGTTTATTATTCACAAAACCCAACTCTAGCAATACTGCTGGAACAGTATTTTCTTTTAATACAGTTACTTTTTCAGTAACTTTTTTAAAAGATTTTCTAAAATAATATTTATTTTCACTATTATCTAAAGATAATTTAATACAATCAATTATTTTAATGTTTTCTTTTTTTAATTTTTCACTTGAATCATTATATAAAAATTCTATACCACTACTATTATCTGAAAGCTCTATTTCTTCTGAACTATTCAAATGTATAGAAAGAAATATAATATTTGCATTCGGATATTTTTGTGCTATATTAGATGTATATTTAGCTCTATCTTTATTATATATATATTTATCAGTTTTACGTGTTAACTCTACATTATAATTATTAAGAGCATGCAACCTACTATGCAATATTTGCACAAAATCAAATGCAACAATATCTTCCACTATTAACAGTTTAGGATCTCCATAATTTAAATTTTTTGGATAAATTGCTCCCTTATATTTTTTTGTTCCATTTTGTTCTTCAACAATACCATGCCCTGCATCTAGTACTATTACTGGCTTTATGCTATTAAATAAACTCTTATTTAGCAACAATACATGTGTTTTTCCATGTTTTGTATTATATGCAGGACTTTTCATATAAGCAAATATATATAATTTTGATGATATGTCTTTATTTTCCAGTTTCTTTTTACTGCTGTCACTTAATATATCTTTTGGTTTAAATGTAATTTCTTCTCCTGTTTGGGATATTTGTTCTGATACAGTGCTTATTTTTACTTTACCCCTATACTCACTGTTTGTCAATACTGCATAACACCACTTAATATAATCAGTATTAACTACACCAGATGTTGTTGCTTTAAATTTATATTCTGTTTCCATATAAGAGTCAATATCTGGGAGATTGTCTTTTGTTGGTTCAAACAATTCTACTCCTCTTATAAATCCTGAAATATCACCTTTATTTATTAATGCATTGACAGTGGTCTCTTTACTTTCCCTAGTTGCTTTATCTAATATAATTGTATCATGTGATTTTATATTAGCTTCTTTTTTATCTGAAAAATCTTTTTTATAAAAACTAAATATTAATTTTGTATTTGATATATCATCAGTATCTGCATTTATTTTAAAACAAGCCGACGCAGTATCTCCACATACTTCCACAATTCCATCTATTAATTCTTGAGTTTTTACATTGTATAAGTAATATTTCTTTTTTTCTATTTCACCAGTATTTACTGTTTCATCAAGTATAAATTCAATTGTAATGCTTATCTCTCCAACTTGAGATACTGCTGTTTGGTCTTCTTTTATTTCTTCTTGATTAGATAAGATTATTCCTGCATGAAACTTACTAGGGAAAAAGTTACGCAATGATACTTTAGTTTCTTGATGGATTATTGTAAAAATATTTTCATTAGGCAAATACTCTGCCTGTATTTCCTTGCTTTCTTCATGCTGATACAATATTTTTTCATCGTTATCATCATTAATTAATGTATATTTTCCTGCTAAAACTACTGCATTAATAGATTCATTATCATCATATAATAAAATTCTAAAATTGTTTTTAGATATATTATCCATTGTTAATACATGCTCTTTATTTTTTAATAAATATAGTATTATAGTTTGCTGCTCATATTCATCTAATAAATTATCAAACCTTTGATGCATTCCCCAGTTTAATTGTGATATTAATAAAATATTCTTCTGTTCAGTGCTTTCACTATTAAAATATTTTTTTAAAAGGTTTTGAAAATCTTTTAAATTAGTATTAGAAACTACATAAATCTCATTTAACTTAAAACCAATATTTAATATATTCTTGCTGAATTTTTCATTTATATAAAGTAAAAATGGTTTAAAAATGTCATCATGTTTTGCAAAATCTAAAATTGATTGAAAATACTTATTTTCATCAATACTCATACTATCATGAAGACAATTTTTTAAATCCTGAATTTTAGTAACATTTTTAAAAACAGATGAATATTCTTCATTTGTAGAAAAAGATATATTATTTTTTTTATTTGCAGCAACTTTATCTATTAAGTGACTATAATTATGAGTTGTAATAAATTCCAAAAATGTTTTATTCTTATAACCATATAATGGAACATTATCATCTGATTTAATAAACTTAAATATTATATTTAAATGAGTAAATATATCTTTAGATGTTTGATACATATCTATTGTTCCATTTTCTTTTCTTTCCACCAACTCAAATAATGCTGCTTCATGTAACCTGCGTTTGATATAGCTATTATATTGTTTATTTTTACTTGCTGAAACTAAATCTATATAATAGCGAATACCAAACCATGTTAAAAATCTACTATTGTTTTTATTTATTGCATTATGAAAAAAGTCTGTTGGGTCATTATATTTATTAAATTTTGCAGGCATTTGATAATGACCACATAGAAAAGAAATTATTAATTTAGAATATTCATTTAATTGACCATCTTTAAATACTTTTAATCCATTTTTACCAGATAATAAACTATTAATTAAGTCTCCATGAAATCTTCTTGATAAAAATATAAATATTTCTTTTGCATCTTCTGATGTTAATATTAATTCAAATGTTTCATAATGTTTTGCATATTGTTTACTACTATTTATCTGGGTTATAGTATCACTAATTTTTTTATTTACTGCTTTTTCCAATTGTAAAGCTCTTGAATGCTTTGTATCACCATTTCTTATATTTTGTTTTAATGTCTGCTGTTTCTTCTGTTTCTTTGCTTTTGATGATGGTGTAGTTTGTATGGTTCTATTAATATAATCAATAGCCTCCTGTGGTACTTGTGATACAGTTATAGTTAAATCCTGCTTATCATTTGCATATATTCTATTATTACTATGAAATTCTTTGATTACAGAGTGAATACAATTTACAATCTTATTAATAACCTCTTCATCAGTTTTATTAACCAAAATTTCACTTAATATATAAGATTTGTTTGTAGATGGACTTACTAATAAATTCATCTTCTTAGCACAAATTATAGGGAGAATACCATTTGCCTCTATATTGAAACCTATGCCTATAGTTATTTTATTCTCTGTATCTGAATACATATGACCATCAAATTTTTTGTCTGCAACCACTTCTTCCTGCTTAATTAAAGCATATGATAACTCACTAAAGTCTTCAATAGATAAATTGATATTTTTCATATTTACACCTTATCTGCAATAAGCATTTATGAACAATAGGGTCATTAATTGTAAACCTGAATATTTTCTATATAAATATGCATATATTCTATTAATTAAACGATATTCATTATAACTATAGCTTTGACCTCGCCAAATATAACCTCGTAAATATCTATATAAATAAAATGATGGAGAATATGATGCAAAATTATGACTTGCATAAAAAAAAGAGCCTGTAGCTTCTTCATATTCTTTATATGAAAAATAACCATCTTTTTTATAAGGTGGACATAAGCTTTGTGCACATTCAATCAAATAATTTTCATATAATTCTACATCTCCCCAACTATTTGCCTGTGCATATTCTACACTTCTAGCTGATATTTCATAGGCTTCATCATAACCTATGCCCATATTAAAAATTTTATTGTCAAACTCACTTCCTGTAAATGTGGATTCATTAAAAAATTCACTGGGTTTACTTTTTACAATCAAACTATTTTCTTTATCAAGGATAGGATATTTACATACTAACTTAATAATTGTATCCTTCGCTTTAGGATAAATACTTCTTAATGTTTTATAAAGTGCCTTATAACTATACTCTTCATATTTAAAATCTGACTGGTTTATTGGTAATAATAACTTTTGACTGCCATTAACAGCTGCTCCAAAAAAACTGCTTAATATAATTGCATACAGACTATCATAGACTAAATCATATATACTGAAATACTCTAACTTATCATATAATAATACTGCATTTATATCATCAGCACTGTAAGAAATTATGTTATATTTATTAGAGAAATCACGAACTTTTATTGTTTTTCTCTCAAATTGTTGAATATATTTACTAACTAACTCCAAATCATAATATTTACCATAATCTAAACGCTTTGCAATATTGTCATATATTTCAAATGGGTATACAAAATATGTATATTTGATTGTTTCATATTGAAAATCATATATCTCCCCATCAATTATTCCACCTTTTTTTTTGTCTACTTCATACATTTTATTATACATCCAATAAAGTAATATTAATTGAATATATGGATATTTTCTAACAATATTTGAAAATATACTTTTATCTGCATTTAAATAATTGATTGACTCTTTAATAATCTTATTGGGTATAGTTATGCCAAATGCAGAGTATTGTTTATTATCTTTCATTGATAAATCAATTAAATCTTTATCTGTAAATAAAATATATTTTTCGGCTATTACTGTATATATATCAAGTACTGTATCATAATCAGAAAAATTAATAGTATTATTATTCATAGATAACTCCAACTTATTTTTTTATTGATAATGAACCATTATTAATATCTACTCCATTTTCATTAAAAATAACTTCCATATCTTTTATTTGAAAAATTATGTTACTTCCATCAGAAAATATAGAAATATCATCACTGACTTTAATTTGAAATTTACCTTTAGAATATAATGATAACATATCACCAGTAATTATATCTAAATTATTAAACTGCATATCAGAAGAATTAGAATGTAATGATAAATGCCTTTTGCTCTGCATAGTAGTATTTCGTTCTGCATAAATATCAATATCCGTGCCTACTGTCATATTATAATGGCTGTCGCTGGATATATTTATACCTGCATCACTTGTTATATCTATACTACCTAATACACTATTTTCTAAATTACCTCTAATTGTGTGTTCATATTCTCCGTCCACACTTACTGTATAATCTCCAGCCACATTTACATTTTTATCCCTGCCTACACTTTCTTTGCTGTCTCCTGCTACACGAAGTGTATTTTCTGCACCCACATTTAAGGTATTAGATAACCCTACTGCTGTATCCTTGCTTAATGCTACTACTGTTAAATATTCGCCGCCTACATTTACATCTTTTAAACCTGCTATATTCTGGATATGTGACTGTAATATACTTTCATTATGAATGCCGCTTACTTTGCTTGTCTTGTTATTTAAGATACTCTGCTCATAGTCATTCTGCACTAACTCTTTATAATCCCTTTCTGCTTTCAAATAGATTTCTTCACTATTAGGAAGATTACTCATTGTCAGCTCATTTCTGCCTCTCTCATTTAATCCCACCGTTTTTGAGGATAAAGATGTCTTATGTTTATTCAACAGTATCTCATTTTGAATAAGTGATGGAGTTTCATGATTATATAAACTGCCTGTGATTATTGGCCTGTCAGGGTCGCCGTCTATAAAACTTACTACTACCTCATCTCCTACACGAGGAACTGCTATAAATCCTGAATGGCTGCTGGCAGCAGGGCTGGTATATCTTAAATAACAGCTGTGTGTAAATAAATATTTGCCGCTGAATACTTCCTCATCATATCTGCCCTGAACAACATTACTGGCAAACTGAACTCTTACTCTGCCATAATCATCTACTACTATACTGTTTCTTTCACTGTTTATATCTTCACTATTGCCTGTTACTACTCCTGTCGTAATACCTAAGGCTCGTGGTTTCTCTATTACTTTCATTGCATAAGGCATTGTATTGGGGATTAATGATAATTCATTGCTATACATCGAATATAAAGACGGCTCATGCTCTAATATTCTGCCACCCTGCTCACTTTTATCATGATAATAATGAACTATAACGATTATCTTATAACTTGATTCTCTGCCCTCTATATTAGTTATCGTTATTACATCATTGGTATTTAACTCTAATATATTGCTTCTGGCTTTTATATTCAATGATTCTATATGATTACTTAATACATTTAATGTGGCTTGAAACTGTAAACCATTTTGATAATTTATATTAGTAAAACTTGGGTGATAATTATTTATATTTGATGCATAAGTTGTTACTTTATCTCGGTTATCTATCTCCCTTGTATCCCAGTAATTTTCACTGATACCTGCTTGATGTCTTGATGGGTTACTGGATTCTGATGTGCTGAAGATACTCCATAAGTTTCTTCCTCTTATTCCATACTCTATGCTTGATATACAGTGGCTTGATAAATAATTATCACTGGATGGGTTATAAGGATACATTACATGTTTACTTACTTCTTCATTAACATATTCATTATTACTTGTGCTGAAATCTGCCTTATATACTGAATCATAAAAATTAATGCCTTTATCACTTTCAGATATATATATACCATATCTGCTGCATAGTCGTAATAAAAAATCTAAATCACTTTCATTATACTGGGTTATATACTCTTCTACTGGAAAATAATTCTGAACTCGCGAAAAATCTATCTGAACGCTTATTGCTCCTCTTGACCTTTCAAATAAATGATTTAATACTTCTAACACACTTTTATTGTTATATATTCTGTATGCTCTATTATAGCTTAATCTTATTAACTGGGAATTTAATTTAAAACGGTAATAATATTTATTATTTGTAGAATAATTGGACGGAAGTTCCTTATTGCCTAAATAAATTATCTCACTTACTACTCCTATAAAAAGTTTACTTTGTAATGGACGATTTTTATTATTAGTATAGGATGGGTCGTTCAAATAAAGACGAATATTTCTATCTATTAGATTACTTACACCAGTTTTTTCATCAGGCTCGTTGTTTATGCTTTCATAATAGCATATACACTCTATTTCAAAGGGATAATCTAAACGCTCTAATATCCTGGCTTCTACTACTCGGAATTTATAGTTATCTATTTCCCTGCCTGTAAAGATTAACTCTGATACTTGATTAGATGATGACATAAGTAATCACCCCCTATAAAAAACTATATTATATATACTACTACTTATCTAACTCTAATGATTTCTCCTGACTGCCTTGTAATTGAAGTGGAACTCCATTATCTGTCATTATCATACTTACCATATCTTCTAAAACTACTCTCTCGCCATTAACTTCTAATGTTTCACTTAATGCATTGGGTGGAATTTGAACTATTTTTGTGCAGGGCTTGGGGACACCTAATATGTTGTGGCTGCAACCACTTATTGGAGAATTCATCAGGTCGCTTTCTGTTATTACTCCATTATCATCTACTAATAAATCTTTACCTTTATCTGATTTTAACTGCACTATTCCTTGATGAGCACATACCAGCTTATCATTTTCTAAT
Source organism: Mucispirillum schaedleri ASF457 (assembly GCF_000487995.2). Lineage (NCBI taxonomy): Bacteria > Pseudomonadati > Deferribacterota > Deferribacteres > Deferribacterales > Mucispirillaceae > Mucispirillum > Mucispirillum schaedleri. The sequence continues at coordinate 2,279,529 of NZ_CP097562.1, read as the reverse complement.
AATGGTTTCATAATACACACCTGCATATTGGGTTAAAGTAAATTATTATACTTCAACCCTTATTATAATATATAATTATGTTACTATACAGATGTATTAAGCATTTCTCCAGTCATCACTGCCGCTTGTTCCACTGGCTACATGCTCCCAGACAATTTTACGATAGTTAAGACTTACTTGAAACTGTTCTGTCTTATCACTGTTAGATGGGTCTTGTGCATTAGGCATTACTAATGATATGTCTGTTATTACTGCATCTTCAAAAATTGTTGAAAAAAAGTGTTCCTGACCGCCACCTGTTGCTGTTCTATACCAGTGAACTTCTACACTATTAAGTTTTTCGCCTTTTGTTAAGGCATTATATAAAAGAGGAACTGATTTATTTAATGAGCAGGTAAACACAAATGGCTTATGAACTCTTTGGCCACTTGGCTGACCACTTTGTGGGTCTGTTGGAACTGTTACTACATGGGTTACTTCCTGTGCCAATATTTCATCTTCATGACCTGCTTGATAACGATTGCCTATACTGTCTTCTGTTGACGCTCCACTTGTAATTAAACCTTGTGTAGCTCCTTCAATTTTTATATATACGGGACTGCTCATATATATACCTCCTTTTTATTATATCTAATATGTTAACACTAGTAAATTATATAGTCAATAGAATTTATTACATTATTCCCCCAAAAAAATTTTTTTATTTTAAAATACTGTAACTATTTTATATATATAGGAAAAAAGCTCATTTATGGCATAAATAGTCATTTTTATACTAAAAATATAAAAGCGGTTTTTGTTTATTTACTATAATTTTTTATAAAATATTTCTACTTTAAACTTATTTTTTTGTTTAACAGCTATATTTATATAATTTTAAAGTTTTACTCAAAAAATAGGGGGTGATGCAGGAAATAAATTCCTGACTTATCAAATAAATTAATATATAATAAATGTGAATATTTTAGATAGAGTTACATAGTTTTAAGCAGTGCAGCATTTTTGACTGCTGATTTTTTAAAAAAAGAGAGCTTCTTAACTCTCTTTTTGATTTTTAAACTTATTTAATTTGATTGAGACTGCATTGCCTGTTTAATCTTTTTATCAGTCTTATATTGACTTAAAGCATAAACAGCCCAAAGAGCAGCTGGAAGCCAGCCTATTAATGTAATTTGCAAAATTAAACAAATAATCCCTGCAAATGGTCTGCCTATTGTAAAAAACACTAAAAATGGCAAGAATATAGCTAATAAAAGTCTCATAATTTGTATCCTTTTTAAATTTTTTTATATAAATGTATATACATTGCAGGAATAGTAATTGCAAGAAATATTTTATCTGCACTAACTGCTTTATAATATTTTGTGTAATATTTGCAGCAGCAGTAATAAAGCAGAAATAAGCAGAAACCCGCCTGCATCTTGGAAAGTGTAGGTAAAACTACATTTTTAATTAATTCTGCTTATCTAATTTTTTAAAACTAATTCAAAATATAAAAAAGAATTAATTAATGCATTTGACACAATATATGCAAAATTGTATACTTTGAATATACCGCCTTAAATATTAAGGCGGTTTGTTTATTATATTTAGTTATCTATTTGAAATAGATACTATTATTACTTCACAGTATGCAGAGCACCTGATTTTGTTACAGGTCTTGTTTTGTGACATACAAGACAGTTTTTAGATGGGGTGTTATTCCAGCTGCCTACGGGAACTACACAGCTTGTGCCACAGTGGGAGCCTGCTCCTGATACAAATCCTGCTCGGGCATGGCTCATTGGATAGGATGTCTCATGACAGCTGTCACAGAAATCTTCTTTATGACATGTCTGACATGTTGTTCTGTTCCATCTGGATTCTAACCCGTGTGTTTTATTCACAAAGGTTACTGTATGGTTTCTTGGAGCAGTATCTTCATGACAGGATATACATTCTACTCGTTCTTCATGGCACATTATGCATTCGCTCATATTAGTTTTGGCTGCCTGACCATGCTTCTGCTCCCAGCTGCTGTTATGGGTAGACGGCTTAGTGGAATCTACTGCTGATGTTACACCTGCTGTAAGAAGAAATAATAAGATGATTAGTAATAAATTCTTTTTCATATTATGCACCTACCAGATAAAGTTTGCCCAGATACTTAATGTATGAATATCTGGCTGTAAGTCAGCACTTTTAAAAAGGTCTGCATATTCATAACTATAATCAACCTGTAACACACACCAGTCTATTGGGCGATACATCGCTCCAATATATGCCATTGTGGTATTTTCATTTCTGTCTTGTAAACTAACCATATCTTCTCCATACTGCGGGTAGGATTTTATTGGGCTGTTTCTATACTGATAGTTCTGAACATTTACTCCTGCCCATGCTTCTAGTCTCTCTGTAAATACCTGAGTTATACGAAAACCTCCCATTACTTTAGAATTGCTGTCCTGTCTCTTATATGCTGCTACATCATACCAGTCTACTATTAAACTTAAATAATTGTTTTTATGGAGTAAACCCACAAGGTCTATATTGCCGAATACTCTCTGGTAGTCTCTGTCGCCATAGCTTTCACTGAAATTAAATCGTGTTTCCCAGCCTATTCCTAATATTAAATAGTCAGTTATTCCCTGTGTAACCATTACTCCGCCCATTACATATTCACTGCTGCCGCCTAACATATTTTCATACATGGATATATACGGGTTTATATCGCCTTTATTCTTATCATACTGACCTGCTATGTAGGCTGATATGCCTGTGCGGCTTATATCTATATTCGCATCCAGACCTGCTTCATAAAGCATAGCTTTACCTATTATGGCGCCTTCCAGATAGATATTGGATGATATTATATCGGGAAAGGATAAGCTCTGGTCTATTCTGCCTCTGGCAGTATGGGTGTTAAAGTCTCCGCCATCTTCATGTATAAAGTAGTTATACTCGGCTCTGATTTTTGTGCCGCTTATCGTTACTGGAACTTCTATCGCTGCTCCTATTAAAGATGTTTTTAAATTGCTGTAATAGCTGACAGGCAGACCGCCGTATATATCAAGCTTAAAATAGTCACAGGTATCAAAATGGAAACTGCCGCCGTCTATTTTATACATATCTAGATTGTTTAAATATATTCTGCCTGCTGTTATATCTGTATACGGCACTACTCCTTTAAACTCTACATTAGCCTGATATATTCTAAAATTACCATCATATTTACCATTTAAGCGGGTATATTCATCATATTTGCGGGAAGTATATAAGCCGTCATAAAACTGGTTATATGAACTTCCTGAATAGATTGATGACTGGCCGTCCATTGTGCTGCCACCAATATCTGGAAGACTGTCATAAGCTCCACGAATATTTAAGTTTACATTCACTGTGCCTTGACCTAGTTTCGTTTCACTTAATCTCAGACGGGCATACTGATAAATTGACCAGTCTTCATCTTCTCCAAATTTAAATGCAGCTCTTGTTGTTAACCCTATTTTTAATATGCCTGTATCTCCAAAGCTGAGACCATTAAGGCTTGCTTTGATACCATTGGCATTCACATGTCTGCTCCAGCTGTCTGGGGTTACATAAGAATCGCCAACATAGGAATATGCTGGGAACACAAAAGCTAACATACATAATGTATTTAACATCAGCCGTTTCATAGGCATTGGCTCCTTAATTAGTTATTGCTGCTGTTTAAGTCTTCAAGCAGCAGTTTATCTTCTCGTATAAAACCTTTGGAAAATTCAGCAATATATCTGTATAATTTGCTTTCTATTATCTTTTGCCCTATTAATTTATCATAAAAATGGTATATCCATTTATCAAAGTGATTTTTATGAAAATTTAACTGCTCTAATATTAGATTATAGTATTCATCTTTATTTTCTGTATCTGCACTCATATATGCAAGTTTGCTCATAAATGCCAGCTCTATGCAAACATTATCATAATCCGCCTGCAATTCTGCTGATATTGAAAATCCATATTTATGGAACAGTTTAATCATATCATCATTTGACTCTTGTTTTAATATATGGTCCTCAGAAATATAATAGGATTCTTCCTGCTGTGCAGTTCCTGGTAAACATAAGCATGATGTATATTCTCTGCTGATATGCAGATTTAATTCATCTAACTCTTTTCCAGATATACTATTTATTGTATTTATAAAGTTAAGCATCCCATTATAGCCATTTTTCATATCTTTATTTTCACTTCCATTTACAACCTGACTTAACTGAGACAACATATCTTCTATCATTTTATAAAATGTTTCATTTGGCATATCATACAAACAGTTTCTTAAAAATAAATAAACACTGCCTCTTGCCGAATGAATTTCACTTTTTAAAGAGCTTTCCATTATTTTATACCTTTTCACTAAGGGAGTTTTAGCTCCCTTTTATTTATTTTACATAATTGCTTGATGCTTTTGTTACACTAATTGATGTTTTTTTCTTTACATAGAAAGATGGCTTAGTATCATTAGTATTATTTACATAAGCATAAGGGAAATCACTATAATTAAGCTGAACAGCACTACGATATGTGCTTAATATATAATCTTTTGTGCCAAAATCTAATGCTCTTCCTACACAGCTTGCAACACATGCTGGTTTTTCACCTTTATCAAGTCTTTCTTTACACATATCACATTTCTGCATAGGGTGTTGAACTTTCCAGCTTTCAAATGCGTTTGGCTCTTGTTTATCTAAAGCTATTTGTGGTTTTGCAAATGGACATGCAGAAATACAGCTTAATGCTCCCTGACATAAGTCCCTGTTAACATATACAATACCATCATCTGTTTTAATGATAGCATTATATGGACATACATTTTTACATGCAGGCTCTTCACAGTGATTGCAGCCCATAGATAATGGGAAAAATCCACCATCTTTTTCATAAGTAAACTGTTTACGCCATGCAACAGGTCCCGGCTCTACTTGATTCCAGTCTTTACATGCTACTGTGCAGGAATTACATGACATACATCTTGTTTGGTCAAAATAAAAAGCATATTGTATTTTTTCTATAGCCATAATCGTATCCTTTATATATTAAATTCTGTTTCAGGTTTAATGATAACATAAGCAGACTGCTGAGCGTTACCATGGTCATATCTTGATGGAGTTGATGCTATTAATGTATTAGCATTACCACCATCATCTACTCCGTCAGTATTAGGGTCATACCAGCCACCTTGGTGCAGGTTTAAATGTCCCGGAATACAACGGTCTGTAACACGAGCAATAACTCTTATTTTACCAATAGGGTTTTCTACACGGCAAAGCATACCGTCAGTAATACCGCGTTCTGCTGCATCCTGAGTATTTATCCATATCTCATGCCATGATGCAGTTTCTCTGTTTTTGTTATAAATTGCAGAGCTTATCATAGGTGATTCATAAGCAGCTGCAGAATTTACTGTTTGTCTTTCTGGAACTATGCAGTATTCTTTCCAGTCATTACCACTTGCCCAGCCACCGTTTATAGTTCTATGGTTAAGCTCTCGTAAAAGTGGGTTTTCATCATGGGTAGAGTGAACTCTAAATCTATCATGAGTTGTGCTCATTGTAAGAGGTTTGTCTCTTCCTGTTCCTGCAAAAAATGCTGCATTTGGACCAGCTTGTGCTTTACCAGTAGCAGAATCCACCTTTTTAAAACCATTGTAAGATTCTTTGAAACAGTCTTCAAAGTTAAAATACATTGGTATTGGATAAACTTTTAAATCACCTTCTGGGTCTTTATTTTCCTGTCCGCGATTTTCAGCAGGCAGCCATCCATGGTATTTTTCAAAAGCATGTTCATAATCCCACTGAACTCTGCCATTATAAATTTGGAATTTACCAGACATTTCTGGTCTTGAAGAAGTATCAAGCAAAGAAGCTTCACTGTTTGCAGCACTTAAATATGTGCTTCCATCAAATTTATTTTGGACACTATTTTCCGTTGTAAATATAAATGGAGCTGTCATATCTCCTTTAAGATATGTATCAAGGTTCTTTCTAATTTGACCAACTTGTGAAATATTGTTACGGGCACCTTCTGATGTATCGCTGTCACCACGAGCCCAGCTTGTAGTTGTTCCTTTTGTTTCATATAACGAAGTGCAGATATATTCATCATTATTTTTAGCAGGTGTAAATTGTGCACCATAAACTTCATCTCTTGTCATACCATAGTATTTTGAAGCAGGGTCCGCAGTTGCTTTATCCACTTCTGCATCAAAATAATTTCTTATAGGTTTAAAGCTTGAATTATTAGTATATTTACTTGGAGCAGCACTAATACCTGTTGTAGTTCTTTCACCATAACTTATTTCACCAAGCTGGCTTTGAGCAACCCATGCTTTATAAGTCATTGTCCAGCTGTCAAGAGCATCACCTAATGGTTCTACAACAGGTGGTCTATACATTGCTTTATACTGACCGCCAAATACTTCCCTGCCTACTGCTTCAAGTTGAGAAACTGCTGGCAATACATAGTCCATATATCTTGCAGTTGGTGACATAAATAAATCAAATGTTACAAGGCAAAGGCTGTCTGCATTAGTATAGCCGCCTCCTTCTTGTGAGTTTAATGCAGGTATTGCTTTATACATTGCAGTTAAATCATTTGTATTCATGTGCTGGTTAACCATAATTGCACCACCAGCATTTAATATCATACGGATACCTGAAAATATTGGATTACCGTTTGCATCTTTTTTTACTTTATAGTATGTTTTACCATTTATTACTTCTGTTTGAAGTTGGTCTTTATTTGTAGTATCTCTTTCAAACATCACAAGTGATTTAACACCACCGTCATTTGAATAATATCTTTTACTCATATCCCAGTCTGGAATATTTTCACCAGTATAGCCTCTTTCTGGAGTTAGATAGTCTTTGAAAGCTATCTTAATACCATTAAACCATTCTTTACATGAAATACTATTAACTGTCCTATCAGAAATAGATACTTCACCTGTATAGTCATTAGAACTATTTGCAGTAGTTCCAGCATTACCAACAGTAATTGATGAAAAATCAAGGTAATTATTAGTATCAGTATCTGCAACTGGACCACGAGAGTTTGTAGTAGCCCATGCACCACTAAAAGTTTCACCGCTTAAACCAAATGTTTTTGTGATAGCCATAAGTGCAGTAATTGCCCAAAGCTGGATAGAACCATTTAACTGCTTTTGTGTGCCGCCAGCCCATTCATTAAATATTGGGTGCTGTTCTGGGTCTGTATACATATTTGCAAGCTCTCTTATTTTAGCTGCTGGAACACCAGTAATTTTTTCAGCCCATTCTGGAGTTTTTGGCACATTAAAATCTTTTTTATATTGATATTCAGTTCCTGCACCTTTTGTTACTTTCCAAGATACTTTACCAACCCTTGGCATATTATTGCTGAATTCATGATATTTTTTTGCTGTATAGTTTGTAGAGTTTGCATTATATTTTGGGTTTCCAATAAGTGCTGCATTTCCACCTAATATGTATGATGCTAAACATTTACCTGCTTCAACAGCTTCTATATGACGATAACCAGTAGTATCAGCTGGTTTTTCTTTTACTATTTGACCAGTAGTTGTATTAACATAGTATTCTGGAGATGCAAAGAAACCATGCACCATTGTATCTATATAATCTATATCTAATGCTTTAGATGATTTTTTTATTGCACCATTTGAATCAAATGTATTTACAAGCATTTCATAAAGCATACCCATAATTAATGCAACATCTGTATAGTTACGAGATTGTATCCAGTCAGTATGGCATGTAACACCAGTATCTGTAAGTTCTGGTCCAATAAACCATGCTCTGCCACCGCGTTCTTTTAATTTTTCAAATGCTCTAATATAAGACCAGCTGGCAGAGTTTACTGTTGTAAGAATATTTGCTCCCCAAGAAACAACATTTTTTACAACGCCTGCAATTGCAGGAAACTGCCATGAAACATTTGATGATTTAGTATATGCACCACATGAACCTGGGTGACCTACAATAACTGAGCCAAAGTGATATTGATAATAACTGTAGTCTCCATAGCCGCCTCTTGCTCCAGCTGGAGTAAGTGCAGACCTTGTAGAGCTGTAACTTGCATAAGTTCCCTGACTGCTGTAACCGCCTGATGTGCCATAAATATTATGGACTGCACCAGGACCATACCTTTCAACAGTTTTTCTATATTTTGTTGCAATTTCTTTTAAGGCTTCATCAACAGGAATTCTAATAAAGCCAGATAAGTCACCCCGCCCCTTAGTCTGCTTTAAAGCGTAGCGAAGCTTTGCAGGATGATGAGCACGGTATTTAATAGCTCTACCCTTAGGGCAGGTTAATGAACGAGCATCGTTATACTGCTCTTTATTTCTATAAGTTCCATCAAATGCATAATCGCTGTCATCTGATGTAACTCGGACTATTCTTCCATTTACTACATGTAATTTTGAAACACAGCGAATGCCTGTGCCACAGTTATGAACGCAGGATGTGTAATAGATTTTTGGGTTAGAAAGGTCTTCGGGAGATATTACATTTCCTAAATTCCCCCCCCCATATATGATTTCTGAACCGCTGTCTTTAGAGCAGCCAGCCACAGCACCAATGGCACCCATTGCTGCAAGGCCTTTTAAAAAGGATCGTCTTGACACTGAGCTTTCTTCTAATGATTTTAAAACATTAGTTTCTTTTCCCATCTTCTTTGCCTCCAAGTTTTTTTGTATCTTTAATATACTCAAAAATAAATCTTTATCAACTTATAAATTACACTTTTTCTGCAAATTTAACAAATATAATACTTTTGTCAATATAAATGCAGTTTTTTTTATTTAATATTATCAATAATTAAGACAATTTTAATCTTTTTATTAAACAAAAATTATATGCAGATATAGGCTTTGAATATCTAGCTGAAGAAAATAATTACTGATTATTTTTTTTTTAAAAAATACCATAAAGTTATGCTTAACTATGTAAGTTTTATTATAATTTCTTTTTTAATATGTAATATGAATGAAAAATATAAAACGGTTATAAAAAATTTTACCATAAATCCATACAACCCATTGCCTATTATGAGCATAGCAAATAATCTAGAATATTAATTATTTATATTTGCAAAAATTTTATAATATTACCATTTTAGATATTTCGCCTTATGGCTTAATATGACATAAGGGAATGGTTTTATAGATATTATAAAATGAACTTACCCAAAAAAGTTCAATATAAAAATGAAACCACTGGATTATAAATGAAATTATGAAATAGAAATGAGGGGGTGAAGTACATGCGCGTATACACTCACACCCCAGCATTTCATATGCGAATCAAAGCCCGACACTGAGTTGTTTCTCTTTTGCGGAAAATGCTTTGAAATCCCCTAGGACCAGCCGGAGCGAATGGCTTATCCTAAGGAAATATTTTAATCAACTATCTATCTTAACGCTTCATGTTAAGTAACTCTTGAATCATCTCATCGGAGGTAGAGATAACTTTAGAGTTTGATTGATATGCTCTTTGAGTTGTTATCATATTTACAAGTTCTGTTGATAAATCAACATTTGAATTTTCAAGCATAGATGCTGCAATTTCACCTCTGTCACCTGTGATAGGCTCGCCTATTGTTGCTTGACCAGATGCACCTGTTGCCTGAAACATAGTATCACCCACTTTTTCCAAACCTCTTTCGTTTACGAAAGTTGCCAGAGCAATTTGACCTAATACTCGTGTCTGACCATTTGTATATGTTCCGATAATCTCACCTGCAGGGTTAAACATTCTATTTTCAAGGTCGCCAACAGTATAACCATCTGTTGATGCTCTTGTAATGCCTCCACCATTTGCAGCTATTGATAATCCATCATTTTCACCTGCTGTTCCTAAGTTTAAGGCTATTGGGTCAATAATATTTGTCCCATTTGCAGCAGAGAACCTAAGTGTAGGGTTGGATATTACTTTTGATGGAGTAGTAAATCTGTCATACATATGGCTTAAAGTTCCATCAGCATTAAACCTTATAATAAGTTCATTTTGGCTTGCTCCATTAATTGCAACATCATTTAATGGGTCGTCTGTCTCTATTTCCATTCTCCATTCATTTAATTCTTCATTCCATAAGCTGTATGTAAAATTAATATTATGCTTATTGCCCTGTTCATCATATATTTCCATAGTTCTATAAGCTATACCGCCAGTTGCTGCAGTTGCTGTGCCCTGCATAGTGTTATTAAAAATCATATTAGATGTTTCAGAACCGCCTGTTGCAGTAATAGTTAAATAATCAAGATTATTTCTTTTACCCTTTTCTCCAACTACTTTGATAACTCCATTTTCTATTGTAACATTATCAAAAGTATTATGGCCGCCATTTAAATCTACAAATTTTTCAATAGCAAGCATATAATCTGCAAGTGAACTTGTAGCACCTATTGAAAAATAGCCATTATTAGTAATTTGCTCATTATTGATACTTCCTTTAATTTCCAGTGTAGATTGGTTTTCTACAAAGTTCATATAGTTACCATTTTCATCAAAAAGGTTCATCATCAATGTTGTTTCATCAGCAGTTGTTAAAAACTGTTTAGAAGTAAATGATTTACCTATACCCAATGTGCCAGTAACATTTCCTTCAAACATATTTTCATTAAAGATTTCACCTTTATTTGCTTTTGTAATATCAAGACCTGTAATATTATCTACAATATTTGATTCACCATCTATAGTATAACCTTGGTCTGAAATAGTCTGCCCTACTAAACCATTTGATAACATTTCCTGTAAAAATGGAGTTTTAGCAGTAGTTTCTATTCTTGTAAAAGCTATAGTTTGACCAGCTGCAGCGGTTACTGTAAACTCATTAGTTGCTTGATTATATGCAACAGTTGCACCTATAAAATTACCACCTGCAGCATTAATTGCAGTTTGTAATGCTGTTGCTAGTGTTGCAGAACTTGAAAACGATGCAGTTGCAGGAGGAGTAACAGCAGTTCCAGCTGTATTGTATTCTAAAATAATAGGGTTTGTCATACCTTGAATTCTGAATATAAGATTTTCTTTATTCTGCATGTGAAGTTTATTTGTAGACATATCAACAAGTGTATTGTCATCTGTATCTTCAAAATTATAAACTATTCTGCCTTTACCAGCTATTGCTTCAATATCAACAGTAGACACTGCATCATTTAACTGTTTAGGTGTAACAACATTATTTGCACCATAAGTATTTAATGAGTTGTCAAAAATCATTTTTAAATATGTGTTAGGCTGAGCAGTGCTGCCTATCGCCTGATGCAGAGTGCTTTCCCCAAATGATATTGAATGACTTGCACCTGTTACTGAAAAGCTTAATCTGTTGCCATCAAGTCCAAAAGATACTTTTGTAGTAAGATTAGCAACACCAGAATTTTGCAATGCATTATTAACTTCATCTGTTATTAATCTGCCTAATTCCTGAATAGTATGGAATTGGTTTCTAATAGTAGGATTTACAGTTTCAGTATATGTAAAAGGCCCTATTTGTAAAGTTGCTATTGCAGAATTTGTTACAGGGTCATAAACTGTAATATCATTAAATGATATTCCTTCACCTTCTTCTAAGCCAAAATCATTTTCCAAAAATTCAGCACTGAAACCACCTGGCACAACTCCACCATTGATAGAGTTTGTAATTCTATCTGTTAACTGTTCAACAGAAGTAAAATCTTCTTTATATGTTACTTCTTTTTGATAAGTTAATTCAGAAGAATATTCTGTTTTACCTGCATTATATGTAGTCGCAAGTGGAGAAAGAAGTGCGGCTAATTTAGATGAACCGCTGATGCCATTAATTTCAAACTGATGACCATAGTTTGCCTCAATAGCAAATTTACCATCTTTAAAAGTCATTGTTGCAATTGGAGTTCCTGCTGTGTTAGTAGCTGTATCAACATGTTCTTTTGTTGCCTGCATAAAAATATTGTTTACTTCCTGCAGAAAATCCTCAATTGTAGTATATTTACCATCATTTAAAGAGCCGCCACCAAGAGAATTATAGTTTAAAGAATAAGATGAACCATTAATTCTAAAAGTAACATTACCATTAAGTTCACTAACTCCTAACGATGTGCCATTTTTATCAGATAACTGGCTCATTGGAGTATAAAGAGATGGATTTGCAGAAATTCTTACTTTTTCCCCATCTGCTAAATCCATAGCAGCACCACCAGAACTAAGCATTGTATTAATATCCTGTTTAGCAGAAGCTTGAGTTAAAAGTTTGCCATAAGTTACTGTTGAAGCTGTTGCAGTAGTATCTAATGCACCTGACATATTAATTTTTGTTGATGCTTTTGGTTTCATCACCTGATAATTTGTCCCTAAAACAATATCACCCACACCCACCTGCTTGTTTAATTCACCAGTATCTGGGTTAGACATCCACCCTTGAACCCTGTAACCTGATGGGGTTGTTAATGTATTAGTATTATCAAAGTTAAAGTCACCAGCTCTTGTATAAAAGTTTTCATTTACACCTTCACCACGGACTACAAAAAAACCAGCTCCCTGAATTGCTAAATCTGTTGTGCTGTTAGTAGATTTTAACACACCAGAAGTAAATATATTATCTACTGCTGCTAAATAAACACCATTACCAACTTGACGAGGGTTGATACCACCTCTTGAATCAGTTGGAGTTTTACCTCCAATTAATGTTTGGCTCATCAAGTCCTGAAATACAGCACGACCCATTTTGAAACCTATTGTATTTACATTTGCAATGTTGTTACCTAAAACATCCATAGCTTTTTGATTTCCATCCAATCCACTTACTGCATTATACATTGACCTTAACATAAAAGCACCTCCGAATGCCTGACAGATAAATTTGACGCTCCATTCAAACTTATCTGTATACTTAACTTTATTATTTATTTTTTTAATTAATTTGTTTTCTTATCTTTATCACTGCCAGCAGAGTCACCATTTGATGAATCATTATTATTTTCACCAGAAGAACCCGGCTCCCTAACAGAGTAAACATATTCACTAGATACAACACCCTCACCAATATCAAAGTAAAGCACTCCATTTGACATTTTAACACCTTTAACAACACCTGTGCCGTATTCCTGAACAGCCACTTTTTCACCAGCTGAATTAAAAGCTTCCACTTCAAAGTAATAAGTGCCGTCTGGAACTTCAACACCACCAACACCTTTTCCGTCCCAGTGGATAGTATTCTGTCCTGATGTTAAGTTTTTATCTGGTTTTACAATAGCAACACATGCACCCTCTTCATTATAAATATTGATTTGAGTTTTTTCTGATAATGCGTCACCATCAAGATAGAAAGAAATATTTTTCAAGCTGTCGCCACCAACTGTTACAGTATTAGTTTGATATTCAATTTCTTTACCAATAAAACCAGCACCAGCTGTTAGTGAACTGTTGTTATAAGCCTGCATACTTAACAACTCAAGCATTTTTTCTAAACTTGAATTCATACTTGTCATCTCATTTAATTGAGAAAATGCTGTTGTTTGACTCATAAATTCAGCTTGGTCAGTTGGGTTTAAAGGGTCTTGATTCTGCAACTGAGTAACAAGCAGTTTTAAAAAATCCTGTTGGTCAAGCTCAGATTTACCTACACCCTTATCTGTTTTGTTCTTCTGCTGATTAATTGTTGTTGGCTCCATTTGCCCGAATAAATGTGGTTGCATTTTTTTCCTCTTATCTTAGGCATATATGCCTGTTGGTTTATTATTAGCAACTTCTGTGCCAACTTCTAAATTATCTTCCTGATTTCTAAAATTTTTGCCTTTCTGGTTTTGTTTAGAAGTTTTCCTGCCATGCTCATCATTATTTTGCTGCTTACTCATAGCATCATTAAATGCAAACTCCATATTATCAACTACAATACCTTTTTCTGATAACTGGTTTTTTAACAAATCACTTTGAGCCATTATTAATTTATGGCTGCTCTCATTATCTGATAAAAATTTTGCAGTAATCTTACCGCCGCTTTCACTTAACTGTATCTGCATTCTGCCTAAATTTTCAGGTGTTAATACAACAGTTAATTTTGACTGACCTTTACTAACTGATGACTGCATTGTGCGGACAAGCCTTTCAATATCTCGTGGCTCTTTCATATTATATGGAGCTTGAGTTTCTTTGCTTTGAGCTGTATCGTATTTTGACTGCACTTCAGCTGATGATTTTAGAAAATAATTGAAATTATTTCCCTTATCATTTTGAGATGTAGAAAAATTTTCCTCTGCATTATTTTTAACCATCATCATTTCTTTCTGGTTTAAATTATTTTGTAAATTTTTATCTGTTTCTGCCAAATTAACAGTTTGTGCTTTTATTTCAGCTTTTGCATTATGTTCACCTCTTAAACTTTCAGTAACTTCCACATTAGCTGTTTTAAATTCCTTCTGCACATCTTTTACTGAAATAGTATCTGCCTGTTTAGCTGTATCTTTAATAGTATCTTTCATAATTTCTTTCACAACATCTTTAAGTGTTTCTTTGACAATTTTTTTTGCACTTTCTTTTGCACTATCCTGCATATTTTCTGTAACAACATCTTTAAATGTATCTTTTGCAGTATCCTGTAATATTTTTTTATCAGACGACTGTTTAAATAAAGTATTATCTTCATCTAACTGTGCTGTTTGTTTTACATAATCACCAGAAATTTCATTATCTATAACTACTGCTTCTTTTTCTGCAGAAGTATTTTCTAATATATTATCAGATGATACAGTATCAGGCTGAGATAAAATATTTTCTGCAGCAGCTTTAACTACCGTAATAATATTTTTAGCAAGCTCTAATTTTTCATTATTTGATGGTAAAGCAGTTTCTTTTACAGCCTCATCTATTAAAGCAGAAAGGTTATTAATAATTTCTGTATTTTCTGGTTTATCATTTGTTAAAGAAGTAATTATATCTTTAATTTCAGTTTTTTCTGTTTCAACTATATCTACATAACTTTCTTTTGGCAGATTTGTAAACTCTGAAATTTTTTCCTGCAATGCTGTATATGCTTTTTCTAATGAACCGCTGTCTGTTTCTACACCTAATATTTTTTCAGAAATTTCTTCAAGTGAAATATTTTCCACATTAATATCTGATATATTTATATCTTCAGATAATGCACCAATATATTCTACAAATCCCTGTAAATCAGGCTGCTCTATATTTTTAAGTAATGAAATAAAATTATGAAACTTTATTTTTAAATCATCAGGAATATTCAGCTCAGATACTGCTGTATTAATATTCTGCAATAATGTATCATCATTAGTATTAGTATTAGTATTAGTATTAGTATTAGTATTAGTATTGGTATTAATATTAATATTATTATTAATATCAGTATTAATATTGGTATCTGTATTTGTATCTGTTAATAAATTAATATTTTCCTGTGCTGCTGATTCCTCATTTGCTGATTCTTCACCAGTATTATTTTTCACTGTTGTTTGAAGCAGTGCTAAAATATCTTTAAAAGATATAGTATCTTCCTGATTAGCTTCTAACTGCATATCTTGGTTTGATACAATTTCCTGATTATAAACAATACCTTTATTACTGCCTGTTTCTGCCTGACTATTCTGCACAGCTTTAAAATCTTTTCTTTCAAATATATTCTGCTCTTGAATTGTATTTGTATCTTTTATGTTTTTGCTTGACGGACTGTCATCTCTATATACAGCTCTTTCCACTGCTTCATAATTTTCTTTATCCTGACTATATCTTTTATCATCTCTGCTGTTATAGTCATTATTATCCCTGCTGTATTTGCTTTCTGATACTTTGCTGCTGTGTTTTTTTGTATCAGAATAAGAATTATTTTCCTAATATGATTGGTAATTATTATCTTTTCTGCTGTATGGATTTAAAGAATTATCATAAGAATTATCTTTCACAGTTTTAAAAATAGATTGGAAAGATTTTCCTGATATATCAGTAGTTTCTGAAAAAGATGGCAATAAAGACTGGGCAGTATTTGCTTTGTTTACAGTGTTGAAATTCATCATAATCAAACCTCCACACTGCAATACAAGCAAATATCAAGCCAAAATTTGAAAAAATAAAAAGAAAAGTAAAATTTACACTAAAAATTATTCAACTATTTCTAATCCATAACTGGCAAGAAGATTTAATGTTTTTGGGCTGCTTCCTAATAATTTAATTTTCTTAAGCCCTAACATTCTTAAACACATAGCACCAAAACCAAACCCTTCTGCATTTGTTTCATTAGGACTATGGGGGCTTAACATTCCCTCTGGTGAGCTTAAAAAACCAGTTTTTGATGTATCTTTATAAATATAAAGCACTACACCCCTGCCTTTTTGCTCTATTATATGAAGTGCATTATGAAGTTTTGTGCCGCAGCCGCATACTGATGACGCAAAAATATCACCTGTCAAACATTGAGAATGAACTCTCACATATACAGGCTCATCGCCTGAAATATCGCCTTTAATTATGGCAACAGCTTCTTTTTCATCACTTGTATTTAAAAAACCTTTAATACTAAAACTGCCATAAGCTGAAGGCATAAGTGCTGTTTCTATTTCCTGAACAATAGGCTCATGCTCAAGCCTGTATTTAATTAAATCTGCCACAGTAACAATTTTAATATTATGCTCTTTTGCAAATTCTACAAGTCTAGGCATTCTTGCCATAGAACCATCATCATCCATAATTTCACAAATTACACCACTTGGATAAAGTCCTGCCATTCTTGCTAAATCATAAGAACCTTCTGTCTGACCAGCACGGACAAGAACGCCGCCTTTTTTTGCTCTTAGTGGGAACATATGACCGGGTGTTACTATATCTCTAAATGTAGCATTAGGATTAATCAATGTTTTAATAGTAACTGCTCTGTCATAGGCAGAAATACCCGTTGTTACCCCTTCCCTTGCTTCCACAGAAACAGTAAATGCTGTGCCAAACTTACATGTATTTTCCTGCACCATAGCTGAAAGCTGCAGTTCATCACATCTTTCTGCTGGCAGGCTTACACAAATTAAACCTTTGCCGTATTTTGCCATAAAATTAATGTGCTCAGCTGTAATAAACTCTGAAGCTACAACTAAATCACCTTCATTTTCTCTTGTTTCATCATCAGTAAGTATAAGCATACCACCATTTTTTATAATTTGAACAGCAGTTTCTGCTGAAACTCTAACTCTTTCCATTAAACAATACTCCAAACCCTTAATCAAGATTATTAATTTTATTCCATACCATTATTCTTTCATTTGTATTTAACTGATTGCCTAATACTTTTTTCACAACATCGCTAAGTTTTGCAAAATTTAGTGGTTTGAAAATAAACCCATTCATACCACACAATAAAACTCTTTCTTCTGTTTCTTTAAAAGCATCAGCAGTAACAGCTATAATAGGGACTGTTAAAGCGTCCATTTTATTAGAACGCCTTATTTTTTCAGCAGTTTCATAGCCATTCATATTAGGCATATGAATATCCATAAATATTATGTTATAGAAGCCCACTGGTGAATCCATATATTTTTCAATAGCTTCTTCACCACTTGCAGCTTCCTCCATTTTTATACCTGTTTTTTCTAAAAATGTATAAAGTATTTTTCTATTTAGTAATGCATCATCAACTATTAACGCTCTGTATTGAGAAAGCGAGCCTTCTTCTAATAAAGAAGTTTCACTGCTGTCTGCATTATCTAATACACCATAATCAAAAGTAACATCAAACCAAAAACGGCTGCCCTGACCAAGTTTACTTTCTACATTAATTTTTCCACCCATTAATTCTACTATACTTTTAGAAATACTAAGCCCTAAACCAGTTCCACCAAAACTTCTTGTAATACTTGTATCTGCCTGCTCAAAAGGATTAAATATTTTATCAAGTTTTTCCCTGCTCATTCCTATCCCTTCATCTACTACCATAAAGCGAATAGAAATATTTTCATCTGTTTTATTAAGCACTTTTACTGATAATGTAATCTGTTTGTTTTTTTCTGTAAACTTCATAGCATTAGATAACAGATTTAGTAATACTTGATTAAGCCTTAATTTATCGCCATTAACAATAACATTTTCAATACCATCTGTTTCTACAAGCAGTGATAATTCCTGCTCACGAGCTTTTGCTGATATTAAAAGCTGCAAATAAGTAATATCTTCTTCTATGGAAAATGGATAATTTGACAATACTAATTTTCCAGCATCAATTTTTGATATATCTAATATGTCATTTAAAAGCCCTAATAAGTGAGTAGATGCCATATTAATATCAGCAAAAGTATCTCTTTTTTTATTATCATCAAAATTAGAACGCATACCAATCTGTGCCATACCAATAATAACATTTAAAGGTGTCCTTATTTCATGGCTCATCATAGCTAAAAAATCACCTTTTACAGCAGCAAGATATGCTTTTTCCTGCACAAGCTGTTTTTCAGATAAAAGAAGATTGCGTAAACGACTTACCATAGAATTAATACTGTCTGAAAGAATTGAAAACTCATCACATGTATTCAATTCAACCTTAGTATCAAGATTATCTTTTGTTATGGAGTCTAAGCAGCATATAATATATGATATTCCACTGATAATATGCTGATTTACAACCTGCAGCATAAATAACTGCATAAAAATTACCATTAAAGCAATAGATATAATAATTATAAATAAATATACATATACACTAGAATATACATCTTTTTTAAATGCAACAGCGATAAATGAATAATCACCACTGTCTCTTAACAGTGCAAAAGCATCATATCCTTCAAGCATTACTTTTGATACATCCATTGATGAACGCAGAGCGTCAATATTTAAACCTAAATCAGCAATATTTATTCCTAAAAATTTATTATCCTTATAACTGATAATTGTATGCAAATTTTTATCTATAACCACAATAAAACCATTTTTATATATAGAATATATAGATGATAAATTATCCATTATAGATGATTTATTAATACTGCTTATATTAGAACTTTTTCTTCCTGTTATTATAATACCATTTTTATCAAGTCTTGAAACACCTGTATATTGCATAAACTCTTTATATCTATCGCAAAAAGAAGGCTCTGTATATTTTTGAAAATTATTTTGATGTATCCCTGAAACAAAATCATTAAAATGGACACAGCTTGACTGTATAGCTGCATTAGAAGATGATAATGCCACTATCTGCATATTAACATCAGTAACCAAGATTTCATCTAATTTTAATGTTCTGCGGAGTTCATTAAGTTTGGCTTGATTTGTTAAATAAGAGTTATCAGCTTTTATTAAAAGAGCAATATCTGACGCTGTTACTAATGTAGATGATTTATATTCATTTAACATCATATTATGCTGAGATTTATCATAATCAATAATATTTATACTGCTTTGAAGATAACTCTCAAGTGTGCGTTCAAGGGTCGCCATAGTTAAACGAGAAAGAGACGCCCATACTAATGCAATAACACTTATGCTGATAATCAATGCATACTTAATTACTTCGCTAATAAATATTTTTTTCATATGTCTATTTTAACATATATTTATAAGATTGTTAATAAGAAATTTTACATACAAATAAAATAATACCCTAAAAAAGCAGGTAAATTTTACTTTGTATATTTTTTTGTGTAAGTTCATAGGCTCAGGACGAGCCATCTTTAGTAAGCGATAGCCTAACCTGCTTCGGCAGAGTGTGTTTCAAAAAATTCACGGATGAATTTTTTAATATAAACTTATTAAGTTCATTTTGAGCCCAATTTTACAGGTGAAAAATCTAAATTATATATATTTAAGCAGTGCATAATATATTTAAACTATCCAGCTTTTTAGATACTTCGCCTTGCAGGCTCAGTATGACAGGGAAGCAGGCTCAGGACGAGCCGTCTTTAGTGAGCGATAGCCGAACTTGTTTCGGCAGAGCGTGTTTTAAAAAATACAAGGATGTATTTTTTAATATAAACTTATTAAGTTCATTTTGAGCCCAATTTTACAGGTGAAAAATCTAAATTATATATATTTAAGCAGTGCATAATATATTTAAACTATCCAGCTTTTTAGATACTTCGCCTTGCAGGCTCAGTATGACAGGGAAGCAGGCTCAGGACGAGCCGTCTTTAGTGAGCGATAGCCGAACCTGCTTCGGCAGAGCGTGTTTTAAAAAATTCACGGATGAATTTTTTAATATAAATTTATTTTGATAAGTCCAATATAAAATTAATAAACACCATTTTAATGAACTAATTTTAAAGTATCTGAAATAGCGGCACTTTTAATCATTACAAAAATTATACTTTCTTCTATAATATCAAGCTCGCTATATGCACCTTTTGATATTCTTGCCCATATTTTATCACCAATATCTATTAAAATATCATAAAAATTATTAGGCTGTTTTACTATCTCTATAACTTTACCTTTGTATATATTACGGATACTTATGCCTTCTGGCTGCTTAATGCTTAAAACTACATCATGAATATTTACTGAAAATCTTATTTTCCTGCCATTTTCCACCTTTTCACATGATGATTCCACATA
This sequence comes from Mucispirillum schaedleri ASF457, assembly GCF_000487995.2. Classification (NCBI taxonomy): domain Bacteria; kingdom Pseudomonadati; phylum Deferribacterota; class Deferribacteres; order Deferribacterales; family Mucispirillaceae; genus Mucispirillum; species Mucispirillum schaedleri. The sequence goes on along the minus strand of NZ_CP097562.1, from coordinate 2,258,989 downwards.
TCCGCCGCCAAACTTGATTAATGCAGTGCTGCTTTCTTCATCATATTTTTCTACTTCACCTTCAAATATAGTATTAAAACTGTTATGACGGTTTGCTTTTATTGCAGCATTGTTTAATACATCTACTACACTGCCAAAATATTTTGATACACCCTGCTCCATATATAAAGCCATATCAGCAAGCTGCAGTATTTCATCTACAGAATGAGTAACATATAATACAGGCAGTTTATAATGCTTTTGAATAAGATTTATGTATGAAATTAATTCAGACCGCCTTATTTCATCAAGAGATGCAAGTGGTTCATCCATTAAAAGTATTTCAGGGTTTGAAAGAAGTGCTCTGCCTATTGCTACACGCTGTTTTTCACCGCCTGATAAATTCTGCGGGTATCTTTCAAGCAGATGAGAAATACCAAGAAGAGAACATACATCATCTAAATTACAGTTTAAAGAAGACGGACTTTTTCTCATCATACCATAAAGCAGATTTTTCTTAACTTTCATATTTGGAAAAAGCCTTGATTCTTGAAAAACACAGCCTGTAAACCTTTTATTTGCAGGTATATTTATTTTTTTTTCTGAATTATAAAACTCTCTGCCATTATATGAAATAATGCCTTTATCTGGAGTAATTAAGCCTGCTGCCATATTAATAATACTTGTTTTGCCTGCCCCAGAACAACCGCATATTGCTGTTATACATGGTTTAGCTATCTCAAAGCTGCATTTTATTAAAATATTTCCAAGCTGTTTCTCTACATCTATTTTAAACATTATATCCTGCCAGACTGCTTATATTTTTTTGCCCTGCAAGCAAAATATTCAGAAATTATCAATGAGCTGAAAGCTATAACTAATGAAATTACTGCAAGGCGGGCAGCATAAAATTCACTATCAGGCACCTGCAAAACAGCTGAAAGTGCAAGTGGAAGTGTCTGTGTTGCTCCTTGTGTATTTCCAACAAATGTAACAGTTGCTCCAAACTCTCCAAGACTGCGTGCAAAAGCAAGCACTATACCAGATATAATACCGGGTAATGCAAGGGGAAATGTAATAGTAAAAAATATTTTCATATACCCTGCCCCTAGTGTTTTAGCTGCCTGCTCAAGTCCTGTATCAATAGATTCAATAGAAAGCCTTACAGCACGCACCATTAAAGGAAATGATACAACAGCACTGGCAAGAGCTGCACCTTTCCAGTTAAAAGCAAAAGAAATTCCAAATATATCATAAAGCCATGGGCCAAACACACCATTTTTTCTGCCAAAAAGTATTAAAAGAATATAGCCTGTTACAACTGGCGGCACAACAAGGGGCAGATGCAGAAACCCGTCAAGTATAGATTTGCCTAAAAAATCATACCGTGCTAAAAGCCAGCCAAAAAATATACCAAATGGCAGGCTTGCTGCAACTGACCAAAACCCAACAAGAATACTTAATTTTACAGCAGATAGCTCTGCTTGGCTTAAAGTAAAAATCTCTAACATTCTGCACTTAATATTATATTTTAATAAACTTTAAATCCATATTTTTCATAGATTTTTTTTGCTTCATCACTTATTAAAAAGTTATAAAGTTTTTTCACTTCCTGATTGCTGTTATCTTTTATTACTGCAACAGGATAGCTTATATCATTATGAGTATTTTCTGGAAACTCTGCCACTACTGTAACATTTTTATCAGCAGCTGCATCTGTTCCAAAAACAACACCTAATAATGCTTCTCCACGGGAAACAAAAGCAAGTGCATCTCTAACATTTGCTGCTGTTACAATATTTTTTTGCAGACTATCCCAATATCCTAATTTTGTAAAAGACTGTTTTGCATACTGCCCTGCAGGCACACTTTCTGGAGCACCTATAACCAGTTTTTCATTTTGTAAAATAGATGTAAAATCTACTTTTTTGCTGAAATCAACTTTTATATTATTTTTTTTATTAGTTATCAAAACAAGTTTATTGCCAAAAAGATTTTTGCGGCTGCTTTCATCTACTGAACCTTCTTTTTCAAGCTTATCCATCCACTCTTTATTTGCTGATATAAAAATGCCTGCTGGAGCACCAGACTGTATCTGCTTAGCTAATGCACCAGAAGCAGCATAGCTTCCATAAGCATTGCCGCCTTTTTTATTATAAACAGCTAAAACTTCATCTATCATATTAGTAGTAGATGATGCTGCAAAAACTATAACTTTATCTGCTGCAAATGAAACAGCAGGTATTATTATAAGCAATGAAACTAAAAAAATGAATAACTTTTTCATAATTATCTCCTTTCGTAATATTTTTTAATATATATCACTTACTAACTGTAAAGTCAATAGAAACTATTGTTTTTTTAATATATTAATTATTTTTTCATTTTCTTATTGACACTATATATATTTTAATATATAACGATATTAAAGTTAGTTTCCCAATATTTAACTCCAATTTTTGCTTTAACCCTCTGCCAGCATCCAATTTATGCAGAGGGTAAATTTTTAAAGCAGTTTAAAATTTTTATCAAATGATTTTTTATAAAGATAATATTTCCAACAAAAATAATGAGAAAAGAGAAACAGTTCATGAAATAAAATATATATGGCAAAATGATTAGTAAAATTTGCCCGCAAATTTTTTTATTGACTGTATAGGCAAGAATATATATAGTAAATAATTATTTCTTAATTTGGAGCTGTTTAGCAAAAAGATGATTAAAATTGATAACCTATCAAAAAGATTTAATGGTAAAAACGGCAAAGTAACTGCTCTTAATGATATTAATATAGAAATGTATGATGGGGATATTTTTGGCATTATTGGCATGAGCGGAGCAGGTAAATCTACACTGCTTAGGTGCATTACACTTTTAGAAAGACCTGACAGCGGCAGTATATTTATTGATGGCAACGATATACTTACGCTGAACCATCAGGAACTTAGAAAAGCCAGAAGAAAAATGGGGGTAGTATTCCAGCACTATAATCTTTTAATGCAGGAAACTGTTGCAAAAAATGTTGCTTTTCCTATGGAAATAGCTGGAATGGAAAAAAGTCAAATCAAAAAAAGAGTGCAGGAACTTTTAATACTTGTAAACATTGATGATAAAGCAGATTTTTATCCAACTCAGCTTTCAGGGGGGCAAAGGCAGAGAGTGGCTATTGCCAGAGCCCTTGCTACAAACCCAGAAGCATTATTATGTGATGAGCCAACAAGTGCATTAGATGCTCTTACTACAAAACAGGTGCTTAACCTTTTAAAAGAAATTAATAAACGCCTTAATACTACCATTATCATTATCACTCATGAAATGTCTGCGGTAAAAGCAATATGCAATAAAGTTGCTGTTATTAATGAAGGAAGATTTGTAGAAATGGGGCTTACAAAAGATGTATTTACAAATCCTTCCCATGATGTAACTAAAATGCTTTTAGGTATGGAGGATATATAATTATGGAAGCATTTATTGACCAGTATGGAGCTTTACTGATAAAAGCTACATGGGAAACTATATATATGACTGTGGTATCCACTTTCTTTTCTTATCTTTTAGGGGTTCCACTTGGTGTTGCTCTTTCTATTACTAAAAAAGGCGGAATAGCTTCATCTCCTACCTTTAACTATGCAGCAGGCTGGGTTGTAAATATATTAAGAAGTGTCCCTTTTGTTATACTTATGGTTTTTATTGTGCCTTTTACAAGGCTTATAGCTGGCACATCTATTGGACCAAATGCTGCAAATATCCCACTAATTATTGCAGCTACTCCATTTGTTGCAAGAATTGTAGAACAAAGTATAGAAGAAGTAGACAGAGGGCTTGTTGAAGCAGCAAAATGTATGGGTGCTTCAAATTTCCAGATTATTACAAAAGTAATGCTTGTAGAAAGCAAGCCATCTTTAATCAGAGGGCTTTCCATAAGCTCTATTACAATATTAAGCTACACTGCAATTACTGGTATAATTGGTGCAGGCGGTCTTGGAAATATTGCCATTACTTATGGCTACCAAAGATATATTGAATCAATGCGATACAGCACAGTTATTCTGCTTATTATACTTGTTGTGCTTATCCAGTTGTTATGCAATATCTGGGCTTTTAAAGCTGATAAAAGAAATAGAAATTAATAAATTGTAAGGAGAATTAATAATGAAAAAAATATTGTTAATTTTATCATTTGCAGCACTTGCTGTAACTGCTGGATGTAAAAAACAATCAGCAAATGAAATAATTATAGGTGCTTCACCTACACCACATGCTGAAATACTTTATTTTGCTCAGCCTTATTTTGAAAAAGCTGGTATAAAAGTAAAAGTTTTGGAAATGAGTGATTACATTATCCCAAATACTGCATTAGACAGTAACGATATTCAGGCAAACTATATGCAGCATGAACCATATTTAATAGATTTTAACAAAAAAAATAAGTTAAAAAATCACCTTGTTTCTGCTGGCAAAATCCATTTTGAACCATTAGGTATATATGCAGGAAAAAGCTCAAATATTGAAGATATAAAAAATGGTGCAATTATTGGCATACCAAATGACCCTACAAATGGAGCAAGAGCATTATTACTGCTTGATGACCTTGGTATATTAAAAATCAATAAAAATAAAGGCTTTGAAGCAACAGAACTTGATATTATTGATAACCCTAAAAACATAATTATTAAAGCAATGGAAGCTGCTCAACTGCCTGTAAGCCTGCCTGATTTAGATTTTGCAGTTATTAACGGCAACTATGCTCTTGGTGCAGGTGTCCTTGATAAAGTAATCGTAGGCGAATCAAACTCATCTCATTCTGCTTCTACTTTTGGCAATATTGTTGCAGTCAGAGAACAAGATTTAAATAATCCGCAAATACAAAAAATTATTGAAATATTAAAAAGCGAACCTGTAAAACAGTATATTCAAGATACTTATAATGGTGTAGTAATTCCTTTAAATTAATAAATATGCTGCCTTATAAAAATAAACTATAAGGCAGTAATCAATATAATATTTACTTTTTTATATAAAGATTATAAGAGAGATACACTTATGGCAAATATTGAAGATTATATTTTATGGCGGGGAGATTTAAATGTAGTGCAGGCACCTTTCAACAATGTTGATAACTTAATACTTTCAAACCTTGTATACCTTACATTCAAAAATATTGTGCCAGAACTTTCCTATACAAAACCATCTATATCAAATAAATTTACAGGCTTATTTACACAGGATAATTCATCAGAAAAAAAATATATTACAATACATGATGCAGTTGCTGATATGAATATACAAACAGACGAAAATCATCATGTGAAAATATCAAAAGATATTGAAATGGCTGTAAAACTTGCTAATTCAAAACGATTTGGTAATATGAAGCTAATGTATTATGTTGATAAATATGATGAAAATATAGAAACTCAGTTTGCTGCTATAACTATTATTATGGAAGACAATACTGCCTATATTGCCTACCGCGGAACAGATACAAGCCTTGTTGGCTGGAAAGAAGATTTTAATATGAGCTTTATGGATAAAGTGCCTGCACAGGTTGAAGCATTAAAATATCTTGAAACAGTTTCTTCCCTGATAAATATGCCTTTGCATATAGGCGGACATTCAAAAGGCGGCAATCTGGCAGTTTATTCCTCACTATATATTGATAAAAGTGTGCAGGATAGAATTATAAAAGTATATAATAATGACGGACCGGGTTTTAAATCAAGCAGACTTAAAACAAAAGAATATAATGCTATGCAGGATAAAATAGATACTATTGTTCCACAGACTTCTATTATAGGTATGCTTTTAGAACATGAAGAAGAGTATATAGTTATAAAAAGCAACGAAACACTTATTATGCAGCATGACCCTTATTCATGGGAAGTGCTTGGACCTGATTTTGTAAAAATGGAAGGCACAACATCAAGCTCTCAATTAATAGATACTACTCTCAGGCAGTGGCTTAATGATATGACAATAGAGCAAAGAGAGCAGTTTATTGATTTACTATGGGAAGTAATAGGGGCATCAAAGGCAAAATCTTTTTCAGAAATGGCAGAAAACATTTTTGCAAATGCTGTAAAAATAGGAAAGAAAATAAACCAGCTTGATGATAAATCAAAAGAAATACTTTCTACTGCATTTTCTATGCTTATAAAAAGTGCAAAAAATGCTATTGTGGCAGGATTTAAATAAAATACAGATACATCGCTTATAAATAAAGCTCAGTATGACCTTATTTGCTTTGCACTCTCCTGCTATATTCATTATGTGTATTAGTATAAGTTTTTTAAGTAAGTCCACAGTTTTCACACTACCAGTCATTTTGAGCCTGATTTTAAGGCGAAAAATCTTAATTATATATATGACACGGAAACAAGCTAAGGATGACAAGTTGTATTTTTGAGTAAGTTAACTGCCATTTACTGTTGTTTTCTCATTTTTATATTATATAAATTAAAGAGACAATATAATTCGCCAAAATTATTACTTTTAATATTTTTTATTCTTTTATATAATAAAATATGGAAAAAATAAAAAAGATACCAAAAACTTATATATTTTTAATACTTGCTGTTATTTCTGCACTGCTGTATCCATTTTCTAAAATACTTTTTATAATAACTGGCTTATCAGCTGTTATTTTTACAATAAATAAACCTTACAATTTATTTTTTGCATTAGTTTTTATAGTAATACATTTAACTATCAATTCTTACTTTATAGTTGTAGATACAGTAGAATATGAAAAAATTAATTCAGTTCAGTTTGGAAGTGGTAAATGTTACATTAATAAAAATATTAAAATATTCCCCGGTAATATTTTATTTGGCAATTTTTATATAGATAAAGAAAAATCAAAACCATTTTTTAAGCCAGTATATATATATGACGGCAAACTTTCTGTTTTTCAAGCACCTGTTATCTCTAAAATACTTCAGTTTAGAAGTGATATGTCAAACTACTTATTTTATTCTTCTGGCGGGAAAATCACTGTTGCACAAGCATTAATTTTAGGCGATAAAAAATTTATCAGTGATAATTTAAAAGATGCTTACACTATATCAGGACTTTTTCACCTGCTTTCTATGAGTGGAAGCCATGTAGCAATAGTTACAGCTATCTTTTTATCTGTGCTTTTTTTCCTGCCTTTAAAAATACGCTTTATCGCTGCATCATTCGGTGCATTATTTTTAATTATGCTGGGCGGCTTTAATATTACAGTTATCCGTGCTTCTATTTTTGCAGCAATTATTATGATGGCTTATGTTTTTGATTTAAAGGTTAATTCTAAAAAATTTATTTTATTTATTGCAGGATTATTTTTACTTGTATCACCTGCATCTATTAATAATATATCATTTTTAATGTCTTTTGGTGCAGTTTTTGGCATTATTTATATGATGAAATCTGGATATGGTATTATTAAAACTGCAATTATTACAGGAACTGCTGCCACATTAATTACAGCTCCCCTTTCTATGTATGTTTTTGGCACAACTAACCATTTAAGTATATTATCCACAATGATTGTTTCGCCAGTTATATATCTGCATATTCTTTTTGCAATTTTTGCTTTAATTGCTCCAAATACAGCAGCCGCCCCACTTTTAATAATAGAAAATATATCAAATAATATGGTATATTTTATTGCTAAAATAACATATTTCAGCTTTATTTTTAAAACAATTCCGTTTTATATAATGGCTTTTACTATATTCTTTACTGTTTGGACTTTGTTTATGACTGGCAGAAAAAAAATACTATCACTTTTAAGCCTTTTAATTATTTTCTATCCTGCAGAAAAGCCACCTAAATATATCTTTCCTGAAATTTCTCCACAAGATAAAGGGTTTATTGTTTTTTCAAATAATAAAAAAGAAATATTTTATCAAGGAAGTGAAGCTGGATTTCGTTATAATTTTATGCCAACAGCTGCAAAATATGGTGTAAAAGTATTTGATTATGGCTCTATTACTGTTTTTGGTGGCAAAAATAACTATATAAAAATAAAAAATATAGGAAAAGACAACTTTACTAACCTGTGCTTAAATGAATATAATAAAAAATGCAGCTATTTTTACCATACTCGTTCTAATTCTATAAAAAATAATGATATTCATGATAATATCACTCATATTATCTGGAAAAATAATATAAGTGATAAATCTATTATAGAAATAAGTAAATATGGCTCATTTTATGTAAAATAATTTAAGGAATACATCTGTATACATAAAATGTTTTTTCAAAAGCATTATATGGAGTTACTTTTATCACTTCCAAAGGTATGACAGAGCTGTATTTTTCTTTTAAAAAATTATATGCATCATCTTTGCCAAAATATACCCCTTCTTTATCATAATTAAATATCCCATCAGTTTCATCCCATATAGTATACTGACTAAATCTTGACGGAACATTAATATGAGTTAATGGATGCTCTGGCAGATAAAAAGTAAGCATTGATGCAGTAGTTAAATGGTTGCTGAATATTAAATCATCATCTTTAATATATTTTTCAAACTGAATTACAGCTTCTTTATATCCTATAAGCCTTTCAGCAATATTTAAATGTGCTGGAAAAGGCAGCACAGGTGCAAGTTTTAATATAACAACTAAAACTAATGAAAAAATAATACCATATTTAAATGTTTTTTTCATATTATACTTTGCAACAGCATAACCTATTAATATAATACTTGAAATAAATGCAGGAATAATCCAGTTAAGCTCCATTTTCTTAAAAAAACCTTTATAAAAAAAGAAAAGCATTGGAACTAGAGCTAAAAAGATAAAAAACAACACTTCTTTATTATGAAGATAATCTTTAAGCCATAAATATTTTAAAAATACATAGCCAAAAACAGGTGTAGGTATAACAAATAAACTACCTAATATAAAAAGAATAAAATCCCAGCCTGCAAATGAAAAACCAGAACTTGTGCCATGCTCATACTGAAACTTTATACTTATCCAGTCATACTGATAATTCCAGTAAAAAATAGGAAAAAGGCAGAGTATTGCAATAATAAGCGAAACCCAAAGTCTGTAATCTTTTAATACATCACGCCTGCATATTAATATATATAAAAATACAGCAGCAGGAAATAAAATACCTGCATACTTACTAAGCATCATAGCTCCCACAAGAAAACCTGATATAATAAAATCCTTAGTTTTGCCATATTTTAATGCCATAAATGTATAGTAAAGACCAGCTGCCCAGAACATCATAAGCGGTGAATCTGGTGTAATAAAAACATAACCCATATGCACTGCAGGATTTGCAATAAAAATAAAAAATACATACCATGCAGTATTTTTTTCTTCATCATTCTGAAATGCTTCTAAACTGACTTTCACGAGATACCATACTGTAACAGACATTGCAATTACAGTAGATAAGCGAATAGTAAACTCATTATTTGCTATAAATGTAAATGGATAAATCATCCAGGCAACCATACCAGGATGGTCATAATAGCTGAATTCTGGACGCATTGCCCATACCCAGTAATATGCTTCATCAAGATAAATAGGCAAAAGAGCATTATAAAGTGCCTGTAAAATACTGAAAACTATTAAAATCGCTAATATTGTCCGCTGATTTAGCTTAACTACTGACTTATCCATTATATTCTTCCTTAAATACATTAAATACTTCATCAACTGTAATCATTTGCAGGCATACATTATCTTTACATGGAGTTTTTCTGTGGTTTGCAGCACTAACACACGGAGAGCATGCAAGGTTAGCATATACTGGTCTTGTTTTACCAAGGGAGCTGTATAATGCTGGTGTTTCTGGACCAAATATAACTATTGTTGGCATACTTGTAACTGCCGCAAAATGTGCAGGACCTGAATCATTTGTTATCATAATTTTAGATAATTCATACAAACCAATTAATTCTGAAAATTTTACAGCACCAGCAAAGCTGAAACATCTATCCCCGCACTGATGCGCAAGCTGTTCTGCTTCCTTTTTCTCATTAGGAGCACCAGTAATTAATACATACACATCTTTATATTCTTCTAATATTCTATTTATTAAATCTTTATATTTATTCTTGTCCCACCTTCTTTGTGGCAAAAGCTCGCTTGCATTAGGGTTTATTAAAATAAGTTTATTCCCCCCCCCATTATATTCTGGTATAATCCTTTGTATCTTTGCGGCTACCTTTTCTTTCAATTCTTCGCTTATTTCTGCTTTTCTAAGCACTATTTCACTGTCATATATTTTCGTTTTAGAATAAGGCAGTTCTTTTTTATCAGACATAAGAGCATTAACCATAGCTATAAAATTTTTGGATATATGTATATGGCTGTTATACATGACTTTATGAGTAACCATATTGCCTTTATAAAGACCTTCCCCATGAAAATTATTAAATGCAACTATGTTATCTGCACCTGCAAAACCTGCTAAAAGACCAGAATATCGTGAAAATAATTCTAAATCTATACAAGTATCTATTTTTCTTTTTCTCGCCCAAAATAAAAACTTCCATGTATCTTTAATAAGAGAAATGATACCATCTGCATTGATTGTAAAAATATTTTTATCATCTACCGTATTTAAAAGCTGTAATGATGGTTTATTTTTTTTAAATATTAAGAAAAATAAGTCTGCATCAAAAGCCTTTTTTGCTTTCTGCATAGCAGGGTCTACAAGTATTGCACTACCCATTTCTGAAAGCTCTATAAAAAGTATATTTTTAGGCTTAACATTTTTTTTAGGTCGTCCAAAAATCTTAAAAATGGCAGTGCCAATCAAACAAAGTGGCACTCCAAAATATTTATCTACAAATCTCATTGTATCAACTTTCATTATTTATCTCCTTTTTACTGTTTATAAAAAAATATAATCCAAGAAGACCTTGTATTACATAAGTAAATCCAAAAATAATAGATATAGATAAAGCAGTTTCCTGAGCAATACCAGAATAACTTAAAAGGCTTACCATACTGACTTCTCTAACACCCCAGCCTGCAAGCGAAATAGGGATAATTGTAAGCAGTATTACAGGCGGCATTATTACCATAAAAGCATAGAGCGGCAAATCCACCCCAAAAGCCCTTGCTATCATATATACACCTGCAAAAGTAAATATATGTATAGATAATGACAAGATTACCTGCAAAAAAGTTTTTTTAAAACCAGCCATAACAGTCCATAGTGCTTTTGATGGAATACTTATAACTTGATAAAATTTAAATCTGTTTAAATATTCTATTTTATGCAAAAACATAAAAACAATAAAACCTGCTGTCCCAGAAAAAGATATTATATTTAATATATAATAGCTTGATTTTGGCAGAAAACCTTGTGCCATATTGTTAAAAATAAGGTTTAAAAGGAAAATACCTGCAATACCAAGCCCTCTGTCTATTAATACACCAACAAATGCTTCCCGTTTTTTACATCCTAACTGTTTTGCTGTATCTATTACTTTAACAGCATCGCCGCCAATAGATGAAGGCAGCAGCTGATTAAAAAATATACCCCTGAAATAACTTTTAAAATAAAATAAAAATGGAGTTTTAGGAAAATCAAGCTCATTCATAATTATATACCAGCGGTATACAGCAACAAAAGTGCCTGTTAATATTAAAATGAAGCCTGCAAAATTATAATCTAGTCTGCTGTTTATTAATTCCTTATATATTTGTGCAGGACCTGCAATATATATTAAAATACCAAGCAAAAAAATACTAACTAAAAGACGAACTGCAAACTTTAACTTTTGCCCCATTTATTCCTCCATTTAATTACCAAAATTATATACCATATTTTATTGATAAGTAAAAGAGTTTTCTAGTTTTCATATTTTATTTTGCAAGACTTCTATAATATATTAGAAATATTCCAATACATAAAAATATGATAATAGGTCCAAATGTTGCAGCAATTGGGGGTATAATCCCACTTGAACCAAGTGAGCGGCTGCTGTGCTGCACTAATATAAATACAAGTGAAATTGAAAATGTAAGAGACGCATTTTTTACAATAGAATAATTTCTTGAAAAATTAATAGATATAGGATAAAGCAAAATAATCAAAACTATAACAGAAACTGCATAGGCAAATTTATAGTATAAATTAAGCTCTAATGTATCAGTATTTATACCCTTTTCTCTGAAAAGCTGTATTAATGTATATAACTCAGTAGGTGTATATGCACGAATATCACTGGTAGATATAGATATAAGCCTGTCCCACGAATCATCATTTAATACATTTCTATCAATATGTTTAATTTCAGGCGGATTGCTTAATATACTCATCTGCTGAGTATTATATGCAACCCACTTATCATCTTCTTTTACAAGTTTTTCTGTTTTATTAATATTAGATATTCTGCCATTTTTATCTAATATATATTCATCAACACCATAGATAGTTTTTTCTGATATAGAAACAAGAGATATATGGGTAATAACCTGATTTTTATCTAAAAACCATGTATCATAAAAGCCACTGGCATTATTTGATACAGGCATATCACGCATAGTTTTTAACATATTTTCACGGACTTCACGTACTTCTGGAACAGCCTTATAGTCCATAAACAACATAAAAGAGCTTATAACTACACCTATTAAAACAAGGGGAATAGAAAGCCTTGCAAGAGAGCCGCCTATAACCATATATGCAAGCAGCTCATTACTACGCATGAGTATTATCATTGTAACAATAATACTTACAGAAATAATTATCGGTATAATAGGATTAATTCCCAAAATCGTACTGTATATCCCTACCACAATAAAATCAACAGCAGAATAGTCATATCCGTCTAATATATTAAGGTTTCCATAAGCAGAAGAAAGCCACAGAAGTATCATAACAAATAAAGATACAACAGCTAAATTTTTCAAAAATAATTTTAATAAATACAAGCTGAATTTACTCACAAATAACCCTGAATATTTTTGATAAAACTACAAGGACTTATACTATAAAAATAAAAATAATTCAATTAAAAAAGCTGCTGAAACAATTTGATTTTCAGCAGCTATAAAACTTAATGCTGAGGGGTATATGGCTCAGGCACATTCTTAACACTGTCAGTTTGCTGAGTATTTTGATTATTATTTGGTTTAGTATTACTATTATTCTGCATATTATTTTGAGTATTACTGCCCTGAATTGGTGTAGTTTTTTGATAAAAACCATTTTTTTCTGCATAATTTCTCCAATATCTGCAAGTTAGACCTTTATACTCATAACCTAATATACATTTATAATAATCTTCTATATAATCATCATAATCATCTCTAACATAAAAAGGCACAGAGCTCATTGGAGGTGGTGGTGGCAGGCTCATAACTGTATAACCATTGTATGGATTATATGATGGCGAACCACTGTAATAAAAATCATCTGCCATTGCAAAATTTACACCTGCAAGAAAAATACTGAAAAGTAATAGTAAAAAAGATATGTGCTTCATTTGTAACTCCTTATAATACCTATATCCTATAAAGCATAAGACGCATTAATATATGAATAGTTACAAATAAAGCTGAAAAAATTATACATTACGAGTAAGGTAGTTTGTATAATCAATAGTTACAGGCTCATAATCTTCTTCAAAAAGGTGAGAAGATATAACAAAATCTGCAGTTGAACGAGTGCATGCGATTACTACATTATACACTGAACATAAACGCTCTAATGCTTTAATATCCACATCATGTGGCTGAGTAGTCATAGGGTCTATAAAAAATATTAAAATATCTACATGCCCACTTGCTATTAAAGAGCCCATTTGCTGGTCGCCGCCAAGTGGACCTGATTTTAACTTAATAATATCAGATGCTTTATCTGGCTCTCTGCGTAAAAATACTTCTTCTACTAAACGGCCAGTTGTGCCTGTACATATTAATTTATGTGGCATTAATCTTTTGTAGTTAAATTCTACCCATTCCACCATATCTCTTTTTCTTGCATCATGAGCTACAAGACCAATAGATTTGATTTTTTTCATACCTTAAATAACTCCTTATAGATATATTATTTTAAATAAATGATTATATACCTGTTTTTAATTTAATACAACAACTATTTTTTTGATAATTTAAGGTATATGAATGAACTTACCCGAAAATTTTGAACTAAGCCACCTTAATAAATTTATTATCCTGTAATGGAGTAAGTCCATTGGCTTTGATTCTGTAATTATTATAGAAATCAATATATTTTTCAAGTTCATATTTAAACTGTTCAGTATTTTCAAATTTGTTTATATAAACAAATTCACATTTTAAAGTAGCAAAGAAACTTTCCATAACAGCATTATCATAGCAGTTGCCACGCCTTGACATACTCTGCTCTATATTATTTTCCTTTAATAACTTTCTAAATTGATTAGCCTGATATAATATACCCTGGTCTGAATGTATCATTAAACCTGTTAAATCTTGTGTCTTACATATTGCCTGCTTTAAACTATCAATTACCATATCTTCATTATTATATTTACTTATGCTGTATGCTTTGACTTCTCTGTTATATAAATCCATTATGACTGATAAGTTCAACTTCTCATTATTTATTTTTATCTCTGTTACATCTGTTACCCATTTTAAACATGGTCTATCACTTGTAAATTCTCTATTTAATTTATTCTCACATATACAGCTTAGTTTACCTCTTTTATACCTCCTTTTAATTCTGATTATTGATGATATTTTTAGTTCTTTCATCAATTTATACACGGTCTTCCTGTCATAAGTATAACCCAGTTTCTCTAATGCCTTTGATATTCTTGGATAGCCGTAAGTCTTATTAGACTTTTCATATATCTCTAATATTGCTGTCTTCGCTGATGCATATTTATCTATTTTATAAGCATTTTAATATTATAATAGTATGTGCTTCGTTTCATATTACTTGCTAACAACAGAGTATCTAATTTGTAGTATTGCCTTAATGACATTATTATTTCTGTCTTTTCTCCTGCTTCTCCTGCATTAAGGCTTCCAGCTTTTTTAAATATGCAGTCTCCGCTGACTTGTAATAAAGCTCTTTTTCAAGTTCTGATATTCTCTCTTTTAATTGTCTTACTTCTTCACTATACTCTGATTTAGTGAGTTTAATATCAGTAGAGTTTGAGTGTTTACTCTTTTTAATGTTCAGGATATTCTTATCTGACATATTATCTCCAATAAACTTACTGCAAAACTTATTCCAGTCATATATTACTTTAGATGATGGAATATTAAAGTGTAATGATGCCTGTTCATAAGTTAAATTATTTTCTAACTTATACTTTAACACTTTTATTTTAAATTCAATTGTATATTTTTTACGAGTGTAGGTATATTTTAAACCTTCATCTCCTAAACACTTATATTTATTATATATTCTGCATACTACTCCTTTATGTATTTTTAAGCGTCTTGATAATTCACTGGCACTCATTATACCGCTTTCTAAGACTGTCACTATAAACTATAAACTTCTTAAACTCATAGCTGTATTTTCTTACCATATAATCTCCTTATATGGCTTGTCCAACTTTTTTGGGTAAGTTCATAAATATAGATATTTTAATATTTTATAAAAATTTATTAAATGAATATTAAAAAGAATAATCATTATTATTGATAAGTTCAATAGTATTATTATCTAATTTTTCTAGTATAAATGTATTTTTTGTTTTAACATTTATACTATCGCCTGGTGTATCCAGATTAATATCTTTTCTATTATAAATTACTTCTATTTTAACAGTTTTTTCATCTTGTTTTGTAATCATATGGTTATCATCTGAGTGTTTATATGCTGTAACAGATATATCATTATTTACTGAATCATAATAATATTCTTCTATTTCATTACCCTTTAAATCATCAGATGGGGCAAAAGTAATATACTGGTATTTATAAGTTAAATATTTATATGCTATGCCCTTTGCTGCCTGTATTTTTATCTTTAAAGAAATTTGATTATTAAATACATATATGACTGCATTATCAGTTAATAAATTAATTTCCGTAGATTCATCACATTGATTTTTTCCATTTTTATTGATAATATCAGGGAAAAGCTCCTTAGCTTTCTGGCAGTTATTAGTAACATAATAATCATTATATGTATTAAGCAGTTCTGCATTACTAACAATATTTCCCCTTGTAAATTCTGAACCAAAAAATGTGACCTTATATGTGCCTGAAAAACCTTGAAATTTATCTGGAATATTATTAAATGGTGGAAAATCTGCATTAAATAATGATGTTTCTTCCAAACATCCTGTAAATAAATACAAAAATACTGCAATACTAAATAATAAAAATATTTTTTTCATTAATTTTTCCTATCATAAGTTTATTATTTATAAAATACTAAAATAGTATATATTTAACCCGTCATTTTATATTTTACAATGTATTATTAAAAATACATAAAAATATAGAACTGCTGCAATATTAATATATTTCCATAATAAACATCCAATTATAAATTTTATATAAAAGCATTAAAACTTTTCTGTTAGTAAAATAATTATGATTATAATATAATTTCAGTTTGTTAAAAACCAAGATATGCAGCTTTTACACTTTCATTATCCATTAAATTGCATGCTTTATCTTCCATTACTATATTGCCTGTTTCCATTACATAGCCTCTATGAGCAATAGAAAGAGCAAGTGTTGCATTCTGCTCTACAAGTAATACTGTTGTGCCCTGCTCATTAATCTTTTGAACAATATTAAAAATATCCTGCACAAATATAGGTGCTAACCCTAAAGAAGGCTCATCCATTAATAATAATTTTGGTTTACTCATTAATGCTCTTGCAATTGCCAGCATCTGCTGTTCGCCACCAGATAATGTGCCGCCAAGCTGACTAAAACGCTCTGCAAGGCGTGGAAAAAATGTTGTAACTTTTTCTATATCTTCTTTTATGCCTTGCTTATCTTTTCTTAAAAAAGCACCTAATTTAAGGTTTTCCATAACTGTTAAGTTTGGAAATATTTCCCTGCCTTCTGGCACTTGAATAAGCCCGCTTTCAACAATTTTATCTGTAGGCATGTGAGTAATATCTACCCCATTAAATTCAATACTTCCTGAAATAGAGCGGACTAACCCGGATATAGTGTTTAATGTTGTGCTTTTTCCTGCACCATTAGCACCAATAATAGTTACAATTTCCCCTTGATTTACTACTAAATCTATACCTTTAAGTGCATATATACTGCCATATTTAGTCTGGATAGAATTAAGTTTTAACATATTATTCCCCCTTTCCTAAATATGCTTTAATAACAGCAGGATTATTCCTTATTTCTTCAGCTGTGCCTTCAGCAATCTTCTGACCATAATCAAACACAACAATTCTATCTGATATACCCATAACAAGCTTCATATCATGCTCAATTAAAAATATTGACTTATTTAAATTATTTTTAATATTTCTAATATTTTCCATAAGCCCTGCCGTTTCTGACGGATTTAAACCTGCAGCAGGCTCATCTAATAAAAGTAAATCTGCACCTGTTGCAATAGCACGGCATATTTCAAGCTCTCTTTGTTTACCATAAGATAAATTTTCTGCTCTCTGGTCTTTATACTCTGCTAAATTTGCATATTTTAAATATTCAACAGCCTGTTCTCTTGTATTTTCAAATTCTTTTTTACCTGCACCAAACGGTAATAAAGATGAGAAAAAGTTTATTTTTCGCCTGTGGTCCATAGCAAGCATAATATTTTCAAGCACTGTCAACTGTTTAAAAAGCCTGATATTTTGAAATGTTCTTGCAATACCCAGATTAGTAATCTGATGTGGTTTATATTTTTTTAAATTTTTACCTTTATATAATATATCACCGCTTGTTGCAGTATATACACCTGTAATTAAGTTAAAAGTAGAAGTTTTGCCTGCACCGTTTGGACCTATAAGGCTTAAAATTTCATTATTTTTCATTTTAAAGTTTACATCGCTTACTGCCTTTAAGCCGCCAAATGTTAATGATACATTTTGTAATTCTAATATTGTATTATCTGACATATCATACCACCAACTCTACACATTTACTCTAATACTGCCAAAAAGTCCTCTTGGGCGAAATACCATCATAAATATTAAAACAATACCATACATTATCATTCTATATTCCTGAGCAAATCTTAATAATTCTGGTATAGCTGTTAAAACTGTTGTGCCAGCAATAACACCAACAATACTGCCCATACCACCTAAAACAAGCATACAAAGCATTTCAATAGAACGCATAAATCCAAAATCTCCCGGGCTTATTACTGTCATATAGCTTGCATATAAAGCACCGCCAAGCCCTGCAAATGCTGAGCCTATTGCAAATGATAATATTTTATGGCGGGCAATATCTATACCCATCATTTGAGATGCGACTTCATCTTCTCTGATACTTCTAAGAGCAAGTCCAAATTTTGAGCGTTCTAATGCTATCATAAATAATGTAGCAAGCACTACAAGGCAAAGCACTAATATAAGATTAGTATTGCCCGGAATGCCACCTAAACTTGTTGAAAGCAGTTTTTCTGATCCATGAATAGTTACTTTTAAATTTAAAATTACAACACGGACTATCTCACAAAAACCAAGTGTAGCAATAGCAAGATAATCACCGCGAAGTCTGAGTATTGGTATACCAAATAAACCGCCTATTAAACCTGCCATTAATGTAGCAATAACTAATGCTGCACCAAAAGGAACACCTAGCATTAACATTAAAAGAGCTGATGTATATGCACCAATACTGAAAAATGCAGAATGTCCTAAAGAAAGCTGTCCAGTAACACCAGTAATTAAATTAAGCCCTAAAACTGTAATAATATTAATACCAGAAAATATTAATATATTAACAATATCTATACTCATATTACACCTTCTCTTTCATTGTTTTGCCAAATATACCTGTTGGCTTGATTATAAGAATAAGTATTAATATACCAAAAGCTATTGCATCTTTATAAGATGATGATAAAAATGCAATACCAACAACTTCTGCAATACCTAAAATAATGCCGCCAACAACAGCACCGGGAATACTGCCTATACCGCCTAATACTGCAGCAACAAAGGCTTTTAAACCATACATCATACCAATATTTGGGCTTACTGACTGATAATATGTGCCGACAAGCACACCTGCAACCCCTGCTAATGCTGAGCCTATTACAAATGTCATAGCAATAACTTTATCAGGGTTTATACCCATAAGCCTTGCAGCATTTAAATTATATGATACAGCTCGCATAGAAAGCCCAAATTTTGTTTTATGGATAATATAAAATAATATTCCCATTAAAATAAATGAAAATGCAATAATAAATATTTGTAATGAAGAAACACTAAATGAACCAATATTAATAGTGCCTGTAAAAAATCCCATTCTATAAGGCTGGTCACTTGTGCCTCTTAAAAGCATTACCATATTTGAAAGTATCATAGACATACCAATAGCACTTATTAAGGCATTAATACGAGAATTGCCGCCTGCATTTGTTGATTTTACTCTGCTGACTACAAGCCAGTAAACAAGCAGAACAAAAGCAAATGATAAAAATACCATAATCTCTATATCAAAATACCATGCAAGATATGCTAATATAACAAGTGCTGTAACATATAAAACAGTATAAAATATAATTTTTTGGTTAATATTTTCTTTATTTAAAGATTTAATATTATTGCCTGCATATCTAATATAAGCAAATGATAAGATAGATAACATACCAAGAATAACAAGAAATAATAGTGCTGTATCCATTTGAAAGCTGCCTTTTCCAAAAACTGCTGCAAATATAATAAAAGCAAGCCCTACAGCTGAGCCTATAATCGTTTTAGGCGAACCTTCTCTTAATGGTCTGTATGCAACACGCTCAACAAAAATCCCCAGCAGACCGCAGAAAATAATAGATGATAATATAGCCGCTATCAACTTATATTCTGAAATAAATGCACCAACAGATGATGCTAAAAATGTGCCGATAAATAAATCTGTAATTAAAGTGATAGCAAAAAAGCCTGCAAAAGCACCTATCATAAAAATATCACCATGTGCAAAATTAATTAACTTGATGATACCATAAACCATAGTATAACCAAGAGCAATAAGTGCATAAATGCCGCCCACAGTTAAACCATTTAAAAGCTGCTGAATTATTTCCACAATACTAATTCCCCATATTTCATATTATTTGGTATTTTTATAAGCGATTATTTTATCATAAAAAATAAAAAAAATACAGTGATTTTTAACATTTTTTTTCATAAAAAGTTTTAAAAAAATGTCTGAAAAGGTTTAACACCCTTTCAGACAACATTAAAATTGAAATAAATTGAACAATATAAATAGTTTACAGCACTACTTACCTGTGATTTCTTTTACCACATCTTCAGCACTGTATCCATAAGGTCTGCTGATTACAGATTTATAATCATCTCCCATTGTTATAAGCGGCTTTTCTTCTTCACCTGATTTACATGTTAAAGGGAAACCTGCAGCTGCCATTAATGCATTACATAAGCATTTTCTGCCCCTTGTATTTTCTTCTCTGCCGCCCTTTTTTACATACATTTCAACAGGCTCTGCTGCACACCTGTAACCTATTGAGCCATCATCTTTTTCATATGCTGTGCGTAAATATCCAAGGTTGCATACACGCTGTCTTTTATTATATATTTCATTATCTGATAAAGAACCTGCAATATCTGCCACTTTAAATGGAAACCCTGTTGGAGAAGCAAGCGGGTCTGTTTTTATATTAATACTATCAGACGAAATTACTTTCTGCTTTATATCATCAGTAAAGCCTGCTTCTTTTGTAAAAGCAAAAACTGTTCCTGCCTGAATACCTGCTGCACCTGCTGCTAATGCCTTTTTAAGCCCTTCTTTTGTGCCGTAAGAGCCTGCAAGCCAGAAAGGGACATTTAATTCTTTTACTTTTTCTAAATCTACAATATCTTTTTCGCCATATAATGGCTCGCCATTTTCATTAAATACGCCTGATACTCTTGGTGGAGCATTATGACCGCCAGCCTGATGACCTTCTATAATAAAACCGTCTGGTGATACTGGTGATTTTTTCATTAAAGTAGCTGCTAAAATATTTGATGAAATAATAGCAAGAAATTTAGGGCGTTTTAATTTTAAATTAGAAAGACCAAACCTTGATGGGTCAAAAACCATTTTTTTAGGCTCTTTTGCATTTTCCACATTACATGTATATTCTACTTTTTCATGCCTTGTAAGTTTTTCTATAACAGCAGGTATCTCTTTTGGAATACCTGCACCCATAATAATATAATCAATACCTGCAAGCAAAGCACCATATATTCCTGCTAAATTAGGAAACTGTATCTTTTCTAAAAAATTTATGCCAACAATGCCTTTATGACCTTCTTTTGCTAAAAATATTTCTGAAAAATTAGCAGTAACTATTTCATTTTCTTTTTCCTGACTCATATTAAGTGACGGCATAGTAAATTTAAACATCTGCTTAATTTTATTATTAGTGTTATAAAACTTATCTATCATCTGCTGACCTATTTCTTTAACAGGAAAGTTATTTAAACTTCTTCTAACATTCCCTAAAATATCACCATAATGAAGACGCATAGCCATTACTGCATCAATTGCTGTGCCAGAAACAACACCAAGCTGACCAGCCATAGAAACAGCCTTTGCAAGATGATAGCTGCTTACTGCTATACCCATACCACCTTGAATAATTAATGGATAACTACTCATTTTTACCTCGTTTCTATATTTATTCTTCTCCTGTAAAATATTTCACACCGGCTTCAAATAAACGCTGGTTCATATTGCCATAATTATTGTTAATATGAACACCATTACCAAAACGCTCACTGTGCCCCATTTTGCCTAACGCTCTGCCGCATGGCGAACAGATACCCTCTATCGCCATTACAGAGCCGTTAGGATTATACGGAGAATCCATTGTAATATTTCCTGCTAAATCAGTATACTGGAACAATACCTGACCATTTTCAAAAAGTTTGTCAATCAATTTCTGCGGAGCTGTAAACCTGCCCTCGCCATGTGATACGGGAACAATATCTATTTCACCTATATTTCTTAAATTCATCCATGGTGAATTAAGAGATGTTACTCTTGTATGCACCATTTGAGAAACATGTCTGCCTATTGTATTAAAAGAAAGAGTTGCATCTTCTTCACTTAAATCACAAATATGACCATAAGTTAATATACCTGTTTTAATTAATGCCTGAAAACCGTTGCATATACCTATAATCAAGCCGTCTCTCTTATTAATTAAATCATCAACAGCCTTTCTTACTTTATCATTTTTCAAAACTGATACATAAAATTTACCAGAACCCTCAGGCTCATCCCCTGCACTAAATCCACCGGGAAGAACTAATATTTGTGATTTATTTACTAATTCTGCAAACTCATTACATGATGAATAAGCATCTTCTACACACATATTTCTAAAAATAAATGGCTCAACAGTGCGGCTGCCAGCATGCTCAAAAATACGCTTAGTATCATATTCACAATTTGTTCCGGGTAAAGCAAGCACTGTCACCTGTGGTTTAATAATAACTTTTGCTTTTTTCAAACTGCTTCTCTGCAAATAATCCTGCGGTTTAATGATGATACTTTCACCAGACACTTTACTTGGAAAAATATGCTCTAATGGACTTTGCCACAACACAAGAGCATCTGCTAATGAAACTTTTTCATTATTATATGATAATTCCTGATTATGATTTAACTCTGCAATTTCTGTAATATTATTAATGCCTTTAATATCATAGCTTTTTTTAGTCTGTATTAAAAAACTGCCGTAAAATGGGAATGATAATTCATTAAGTGAGATATTTTTAATATTAAGACCTGCCATATTACCAAAAGCCATTTTTACAAGTGCTTCTATAACACCGCCGTTTGTAACAGTATGCACTGTTTTTACAACCTTATCTGCAATTAATTTTTCTAATGTTTTTAAGTTTTCTTTAAATGCTTTAATATCTAATAAATCATCACTTGAAAGTGGAGTTTTTAATAAATATACATTTCCGCCGTCTAACTCTATCTGGTTAGTTACTATATTTGATAAATCAGCTGGAGCTGCTGCAAAAGATATCAGCGTAGGCGGAACATTTATTTCTCTGCCTGTATCACTGTCTTTAAATGTGCCAGACATACTGTCTTTACCGCCTATTGCTGCAAGTCCTAAATCATACTGAACCTTTAATGCTCCAAGTAATGCAGCTGCTGGTTTGCCCCAGCGTTTTTCATCCTGCATAAGCCTTTCAAAATATTCCTGAAATGAAAGGCGGATATCTTCAAGTCTGCCACCTGCTGATGCAATTTTTGCAACAGATTCCACAACTGCAAAATAAGCACCATGAAATGGGCTCCACTCCATAATAAATGGATTATAACCTGAAGCCATAATAGAAACAGTTGTTGTATCCCCACTTTGCACTGGTATTTTTGCAACCATACTTTGAGCAGGTGTATTGCCAGTTTTACCGCCAAATGGTGTTACAACACTTGATGCTCCGATAGTAGAGTCAAACATTTCTACCAGCCCTTTTTGAGAGCATACATTTAAATCTGATAATGTATTTTCAACAAGCTCTTTAAATGAGCCGCATTTTTTATTTTCTATATAGTTTGTTTTTTCAGGGCTTGAAATATATGCTTTTTGGTATCTTGCTACCCCTGCAGAATCAAGAAATTCTCTTGATATATCTACTATTATTTTCCCATCATGCACCATTTTAAGCCTTTTGCTGTCAGTAACTTTTGCAACAAGAGTTGCTTCTAAATTTTCTTTGCGGCACTCGTTTATAAAGCTTTCTAAATCAGCTGCATCAATAACAACAGCCATACGCTCCTGAGATTCTGAAAGTGCTGTTTCTGTGCCTGTCAAACCTTCATATTTTTTTGGCACTTTATTTAAGTCTATCTCTAACCCATCAGCAAGTTCGCCTATTGCAACAGCAACTCCACCTGCTCCAAAATCGTTGCATTTTTTAATCATTGCAGAAACATTTTCTTTTCTGAAAAGCCGTTGTATTTTATGTTCTTCTGGTGCATTACCTTTCTGCACTTCTGCTCCGCATATTTCAATAGATGATGCATCATGCTCTTTTGATGAGCCTGTTGCACCACCTACCCCATCTCTGCCAGTTCTGCCACCAAGAAGTATAATTAAATCATTAACACTTGGGCTTTCTCTTCGGACTGCTTTTTTAGGGCATGCACCTATTACTGCACCAGTTTCAAGCCTTTTAGCAGTAAATCCATTATGATAAAATTCCTGAACATATCCTGTTGTAAGCCCTATTTGGTTGCCATAAGATGAAAAGCCTTTTGCAGCATCCTGAACTATTTTTCTCTGTGGCAGTTTTTTGCCTTTTAAGTAATCGTCCACTGGCATTCTAGGGTCTGCACCACCAGTAATACGCATAGACTGATATACATAAGCTCTGCCAGAAAGCGGGTCACGGATTGCACCGCCTACACAAGTTGCAGCACCACCAAATGGCTCAATTTCTGTAGGGTGGTTATGAGTTTCATTTTTAAACTGTAAAAGCCATGGCTCTTTTCTACCATCTATATTTACATCTATCTCAATAGAGCATGCATTATTTTCTTCACTTTCTTCTAAATTATTCAACAGCCCTTTTCTTTTTGCATCTTTTGCACCAATTACTGCCATATCCATTAAAGAAACAGGCTTGTTTTTAATACTTTCCCCATATATTTCTTTACGCATAGTATAGTATTTTTCTAATACTTCATTGAATAATCGGCTGTATTTTCCGTCTTCTATTTTAATATCTTCTAAAATAGTATTAAATGTGGTATGTCTGCAATGGTCAGACCAGTATGTATCAAGCAGCTTTAACTCTGTTTCAGTCGGGTTTCTTTTTTCCTGATTTTTAAAATAATTTTGAGAAAACTTAATATCATCAATATTCATAGCAAGCCCCATGGATAATATTAAACCATTAAGCTCGCTTTCATTCATATTTATAAAACCATCTACTTCTTTTACAGGTGCAGGCTCTGGCATAATTAATGCAAGAGTTTCTGGCTTTAATTCTAAAGCAATTCTCTGGTCAATAGTATTAACTAAAATACTAATAACTTTTTTAACATCATCATCACTAATACTGCCTTCTAACACATAAGTTTTAGCACATCTTACAGTTACTTTTTCAGCCCCTGTCATAACTTTTATACACTGCTCTGCACTGTCTGACCTTTGGTCATACTGACCGGGCAGATACTCCACAGAAAAATATTTACTGCTGCCAAAAGGATATGTTTCTAAATATATATCATCAACCATAGGCTCAGAAAATACAGTATTAAGAGTTTCCTTTAACTGTTCATCATTTAAGCCTTCCACATCATATCTATTTAATATAGTAAGTTTTTCAAGCCCTGAAATTGATTCATCATTTTTAAGCATATTAAAAAGCCTTAATGCTTCAACAGCATGCTCATTTCTTTTTGTAACATAGATACGATTGACAGCCATAATATATACTCCCAATATTATTTAATAATATTTTCAGCATTTTTTTAAAAAAGGTATTATAATGATATTTTTATTTTTTTTCAAATAGAAAATAAAAATAACAGGTATTTTTATAAATTATAAAAACAATTTTTAATTTATTGAATTATATAACATGCAGATATAAAATGAAATCATATTCAGAGTGATAAGGCTAAGTAAATAAATTTATATTTTCTTAAAAAATACATCCCTGTATTTTTTAAAACACGCTTGGTAGCAGTAAATGCCCCTTCGCTTACTTTCAGACGGGACTTCCTGTCCCTACACTAGTCATACTGAGCTTGATTTTTAAGCGAAGTATCTGCAATTAGATAATTTAAATATATTATACACTGCTGTAATATAAATAATCTAGATTTTTCACCTTGAAAAACAGGCTCAAAATAACTGCAATAAGTGATAATTTTGCATTTATACATTTGATATAATGCTTAAAATAAATAAGAATATTATCTTTGAACTTTAAACTGCATTGTAATTTGTGCAAAATCTTCCCTGTTTTCAATAATTGCATCAAACTTCATACGGCTTACATAGTCAGAAGCTAATTTTTCCACATCTATGGAACTGCGTGTAATAAAAATAATATTAAATGTATTCCCTGCCTTATCTATATTAAAGCGGACTGTAACTTTTGTATCATTTGCAAGGGCAAAAACAGGGTCTGGCGGAAGATAAACAACCTTTCTGTTTCCTGCTGGTGCAATATCAAAATTATAAATATTACCTTTTACAGCATCTTCTGCCTTTACTGTTTCTTTC
This sequence comes from Mucispirillum schaedleri ASF457, assembly GCF_000487995.2. Classification (NCBI taxonomy): domain Bacteria; kingdom Pseudomonadati; phylum Deferribacterota; class Deferribacteres; order Deferribacterales; family Mucispirillaceae; genus Mucispirillum; species Mucispirillum schaedleri. The sequence continues at coordinate 2,232,657 of NZ_CP097562.1, read as the reverse complement.
TGCACTTCACTCGCAATACTATTTTCTACCTGCATTTCTTTTTGTGCTTCACTTAAAGATGAAAGTTCTTTTGATATATCAATATTTTTTTTGTTTTCTGCTGTTTCTAATTGCTTGTTAATATTTGGTTTTGGCACATCAGGCACAGCTATTTCTGGCAGAGTTTTATTTGGTGTAAGCGGCACATTAATATCTGGAAGCACAAGTGGGTCATCTGCACCTTGCGGACGGAAAGGTTTTTCCTGTATTTTATTATTTTCTACCTGCTGTTTTGCATCTGCCGCCTTTTTAGTTTCCACACTGGCAGTTTCTTTTTTTACTTCTTTTTTAGGCTCCTGCTTCACATCTTTTTTTGTTTCAGCCTTTTTCTCTACAGGTTTTGGCTTTGGTTTCTTCTGTTTTTCTGGCTGTTCTTTTTTCTGCTCTAATGTTTTATAGTCCACAATAGATACTGGTATTACTTCCTTTTTTTCCAGTTTTTTTTCAGATAAAGGAACAGCAAGTAAACCTAAATGAACAGCAAGTGATACAACTAATAAAACAGCAAGTAAACGCACAGCCTATTTTACTTCCTCAGTAGCTATTGCAAACCTTGTATAATCTGCACTTTTTGCCTTATCTATTACAAATACTACTTTACCATGGAGAGATTTTTCATCTGCTTCTATAACTATAAGTGCTTCAGGATTTACATCTTTTAATACTTTCAGTTTGCTTTCAAGTTCTTCATCTTTTACAGCTTCACCATCTAAAAATAAAGCACCAGTGCTGTCAACAGCTATGCGGATATTTTTCTTTTCCTCCACTGCCTCGCCTTTTGCTTTTGGTAAATCCACCTTAATAGATGATGGTGTAACAAATGATGTAGTTACTGCAAAAAATATAAGCAGAATAAAGACTACATCAATTAGTGAAGTAATATTAATCATAATATTTGTATCTTTTTTTTCATTACGAAAACGCATATACTAACCTAAATATTATTATTCATGTTCTTTAAAAAGCAGGTTCATTACTTCTGATGATGCTTTTTCTAATGCCACCCCTATTGCATCTGCTCTGGCTTTTGCAATAAAATAAAAAATTTGTGCTGGAATAGCAACAACAAGCCCGGCAGCAGTAGTAAGCAGAGCTTCTGCAATACCTGATGATAATGCTTCTGCATTTCCTGTGCCCTGCAATGCTATTACATCAAATATTTTAATCATACCTAAAACTGTGCCTAAAAGACCAAGCAGTGGTGCAATAGCAACAATAGTCTGTAATGATGGCAGAAATTTATCTAACTTTGCTGCCTCATTTCTGCCAGATTCTTCTGCCACTTCTAAAAGCCTTGATAATGGTAAATCAGTATTAGTTATAATAGTTTCAGATATTCTTGCAAGAGCTGATTTATCAGCTTTACATACTTCTACTGCTTCATTTATATTTCTCTTTTTTAAAAGACTAACAAGCTGTTCATAAAATGCTTTAGGGACATATTTTTCTTTACGAAGACTAATAAGTCTTTCTAAAAACACTGCCAAAGCTATAACAGAAAGTAATATGATGGGATACATTGTAATACCACCTTTCTGTATTAATTCCCACATCTTATCCTCCTAAATTATTTATTATTTTTTCTACTAATATTCACTTTTTGATTTGAAGTAGACTTTTCATTTTTTATATTATAATTTTTCAGCATATTTTCTACAACTGCTAATTCTTTTTTCATTTTCCTTTTTGTATAAGATGCTTTTGCACCAATTAAGTTCTCCGCAGCATATTTTTCATTAGGAAAAAGATAATAGCCTTTCATAAAACTAGCTGCCGCATCTTCCACTTTGCCATTTTCAAACTGATTTTTTCCAATACGCCATAATGATGCAGAGCGGACTGCTGGTGTGGATGTTTTTGCCATTTCTTCAATATATGCTGCATGTTTATCAAAGTCTTTTTTATCTGATAAATCTATAAACCTTAAATACCCTGCCTGCCAGAGATTTGGTGAGCCCTGCTTTAAATTTTCTGATGCCCAAAGCACATCTTCTGCACTATTACTAAGCCCTGCCACTCTGCTGTAAGCTGGCTTTGAAAATCTTTTGCTTGTTTTTGCAACTTCTTTATATATATCCATAGCCTTATTTTTATTAATATTTTCCATGCACTCTGCTTTCATAAATAAAGCATCTTCTGCCATATCTCCACCTTTTGAGATGATTTTATCTGCATCAGCAATACAGTTGTCATATCTGCCTGTTAAGCGGAAAAGTTTTGCCCTTGTTTCAAGAACATCTGGATAATATTTAGACTGGGGATAATTATCCATAAAAAAGTTTACATAGCCAATAGCGGTGTTTGGCGAATTGACTTCCAAAGAATAAGCAGCAAACTTAGAAATAATCATATCTTTATTTTCAAATTCACTGCTTTTTTCTATAAAGCTCAGTTTTTCATCTATAAATGACTTGCCTTTTTTCTCATTTTTAGCAATTTCAAAAAGTCCATTTAATGATTCATAAAGATAGCTGCCTGATATAATAAGTGAGTTATAATCTGCTTTTGCTTCTTTTATTTTATTATATGCTGCTAAAAGTTTTGCTCTTTCAAGCTTAAATTCTGGCGATAAATCTTTTAAACCTTCCATATAAGCAAGAGCTTTCCTGCCTTCCCCTGCTAATATAAGCTGCTGAATACCATTAGAAAATATGCGAATATCCTCTTTATTGTTTTTCATAATTTTTTCTGCATCCAGCACTCGTTTTTCTTTAAAAAGGCTCATCATAAGTAAAAATTCAGAATCTGGTGTTGATTTTTTAATTTTTACAAGTTCTGCAACAGCACTTTTATATTTTTTATCATTATAGTAAACATTAGCTCTAATAAGCCTTGACCTGTCATCAGTTTTATTTTTTACATATTCAAATGCTTTTTCTTCATTATTTAAAGCAAGATATAAATCGCCTTTTAACACTTCGCAGTATTGAGCCGTGCAGTCATCTACAAGCATAAGTGCTTCATCATATTTAGATTTTAAGAAATAAATCTGGGAAAGCATAAATTTTGCAAGCATAAGTTTTTCAGTATCGCTTCCAGTATTTACAAACTTATTAAAATTATACTCTGCTCTGTTTATATCTAACTGCAGGCTTGCCATACCTTGATAAAAGTATGATGAATTAATCAATTCTTTATTAAAGCCTATCATGGAAAAGAAAAGCATAGAGTTTGCATAGTCTTTATATTCAAAATATTTAAGACCTGTATAAAAATATACATAGTCATTATTAACCCTGTCTTTAAACTTAAAACTCTGTAAAAATGCAGGTGTTACTTTATCAAACTTATCACTTACTGCATAAAAAAGTAATGATAACTTTTCATTATCACTTTTAATATTCATAATCTTATCACTGGCATTTGCAAGCCTGCCATCTGATATATCCATTTTAGCAGTCAGCAGATAGTAAATATCATTTTTCGGCAGTTCCTTAATATAATTTTTAGCTTTGTTATTTTTACCGCTCATAATAAAACTATCTGCAATAATAGGTGTAATATTAGTATCTGTAATATTATCTGCAATTTTTTCAATATTCTTATACTGTTTTAAAAAGTAATAACATGTAATACGGATATTCTTATAAACTGGATAATCTGCTTCTAATACAGGATAATTATTTAACAGCTGAATAATATCTTCAAACCTGTCTTTTGAATAAAGATACTCTATCCATTTAGAAATAGAATACTCTGTAAAATCATTAACAAGAGATGCAGTTTCTTCCATTATACTATACCTTTTAAGCTCAGAAGATATTAAAAATAAAGCATCTTGAGCAAGTATAGAATATTCACCTTCCGTTTTAAGCACTTCTAAAAGCACATCTACTGCTTCTTTCTGACTGCCTGTATAAAAAAGGCTTAATCCATACAAAAATCTTGTTTCTACTGCATATTCACTTTTTTGCAGTTTGCTTTCAAAGCGAAGATAAGAATTGACTGTATCTATATATGATTTATTTAAAAAAGATTTTACAACATTATTACGAAGTGCTTTTGCTCCTACAAATAAAGATGTAAACCGTGCAGAATTTGGGTCTTTATATATAAAGCCCGGCTCATCAGACATATAATCTCTTTTATCGCCGCTTGATAATTCTTCTTTTCGTTTTTGCAGATAAATATCCATCTGGCTTGGCATACTAAAATTAAACTGGATAGCAGTATAGCTTGGTCGGACTTTAAAATTAGTTATTTCCTGCCCAGTAAACGCATAGTTTGGCACAGTAACCTGAGCAAAACTGCTGACTGCAAACACTAATAAAAATAAAAATATAAAAGAAAGGAGTCTATTTATCACCATATATCTCCTAATTTTTGTATCTGTTCTAATGCTTTATAATCTGTTCTGTCCATTAAAAGTGGAGTAATAGATATATAATCTTCACTTAATGCACCGTCATCTGTCCATTTATCAATATGTTCTGGCTCACGGAAATCTGCAAGCCAGTAAAAATTTTCTCCAAAAGGGTCTATGCCTTTATCATAATTTAAAAGATATGAATACTGGGAAGCATAAGTCCACCTGACACCTTTTATTTCTTCCCTTTTTAATGGTGGAATATTTATATTATACAAAAGGCTTGCTTTTGGTATAAGGTGTGCTTTTTGTATAAAATCTTTCATAAAATCAGCACTGACAGAATAATCTTTATGGTGGTAGCCTGTTAAACTTACAGCAAATGACATTATACCATTAACTGCACCTTCTGCCGCTGCACCAACTGTGCCGGAATAATGTATATTACATGCATTGTTTGGACCTTTATTAATACCAGAAATAATATAATCAGGCTTTTCTCTGCATATATCAAAAAGAGCAAGTTTTATACAGTCGGCAGGGCTGCCATTAATGCCATAGCCTAAAAATTCGCCATTTCTAACCACTTCTTTTACATGCACAGGCTGGTGAATTGTTAAAGACTGGCTTGCTCCACTTCTTTCATATAAAGGTGCTGCAACTGTAACATTAGCAATATTTTTTAAGGCTTTTGCAAGGCTTTGGATACCGTCTGCATATATGCCGTCATCATTACTTATAAGTATATTCATAATTCTACCATTATAGTTTATACCATTATTTATTTTATTTTGCAATCCTTATAAATAATAATAAAAAATACTTCCTATATTTTTTATTTAGGCGTTTGGTCGGAACAAGTCCTGCCTGCACTTACTAAAGACGGCTCGTCCTGTGCCTTAATTATAAATCAAAAACACGATACAGTTATTTATTATTTTATTTTAATAGTCCATAATTACTTATTTCCTGCATTGTAAAAGGTTTTACAGTAATAGTTTTAAATCTTTTATAAATTACAAACCCAGCAGGTGTATTTTTAGGCTTTGTAACATATTTTTTATAAGTATAGTCAATATCAATAAGGCTTTCACTGCCGTATTTTGAGTAATATGCTGTAACTTTTGCTGCAAATTCTATTATTTCATTAGTTAGTTCTGCCTTCTCAAGCCTTATGATAATATGAGCTGATGGAATATTTCTTCCATGAAACCATATATCATCACTTTGAGCAAACTTGAAAACAAGCTCATGGTTTGATGCAGAATTTTTACCAGCATATAATCTGAAACCATCACCAACATATTCTAAAAATGGCTTTAACAGCTCTTTTTTCTGTTTTTTGTTTTTATTTTTACTTTCATCATCTAGTATTTTCTCAAATTCTGAAAGCTCTTCTTCAGAAAGTGTTTCAGCATAAAATATCTGCTCTTCAGAAAATAAGGCAAGCTGCATTGTATCCTGCAGTCTTTCTTCTATTAATGAAACTGATTTTTTTAGTCTGAAAGCCTTTTTAAAAAGTTTTTCACTTTTTTTCTGTAAATTGTCCCCATGCTCCACATTATATTCTACTTCACAAATTCCATCTTTGCTGTATTTCTCAAAAATATATTTACCTGCTGCCTGAACTTTATAAAGATTATTTTTGATTAATTCTGCCTCATCTAGTATTTCCTGATATTTTTTTGCAGTATTTAATTCCTGCTCAAGTTTTTCTGCTAAATCTAAATATTTATCACGCTTTAAAGTATAAAGTTTCTTAATTCTGCGAGAAATATCTTTTGAGGCAGATTTATTTTCCTTTACACAGAAATAATCTCCTAAATATTCATAAGTGATTACTTTTGCATTATCAATATAAAATGGGATAACTTTACCTTTTTCATCTATGTAAAATTTATCATCAAGCAGATTATTTTGAATTATCCTGCAGCTTTCTGCAAAAGAATATTTTTCAAGCAGCATATCTGCATATTTTGCAGTAACTGGATAAAAGCCAGAAAGCTCATTAAATGACACTGCACCATCATATTTTAAAAGAGTATATTTTTTATTAGCTTTTGGAAGGCTGTATCTGCCACCTGCCCCTATATTTCTATCTGCATCAATAGTTCGTGGAGAAAGGGAATATAAAATAATATCTTCACTTGAAAGCAGAAAAAAGTTTGCATAGTTGCCAGCAGGCTCTAAAATAAGCTTATAAGTTAAAAGTTTTCCACTTGCCTTTCTTTTTTTAAGCTCTATAAAGCAGGCTCTTTCATAGGAAAAAGTGCCAATATCCGTTACAAATGCCCCATGAATAGCAGAAATTGCACCGGGGCTTTCACCTATTATATTTACTACTTTTTTTAAAACTGGCGGAGCAGGAGCAGCCCTGTATTCCAGATTAAAAATACCGCCTGCATAAAATGATAAAAAAACAGAATCTTTATCAATAGTTAATGTATTTAGTTTAGAATTAATTAATTTTTCTTTTAATATATGAATAAGTTTATAAAAAGTTAATCCGTCCATAGTATACTCATTAATATAATTATTTTTATAGATTTTATATATTATAATAATTTTGTCTATATTTTTTTGAACTTTGTTAAAATAAAAAAGTCTATTAACTATTGAGATATTTTTTTCAAACTTCTCCTATAAAAGGTTAATGTTGTAATAACCCCAAATTACTATTAATCTCTATAAGAACTTAAAAAAGTAAATGCCAGCATCCACCAGTGCTGGTATTTTACTTTTAAAAACAAATTTCATTGGCTCAATTTCTGTGTTTATGAACTTAGCAAAAAAAACTTAGCCTACAGTCATTTTGTGCCTGATTTTTTACAGGCGAAAAATCTAAATTATATATGTTACAGCAGTGCATAATATATTTAAATTATATTCTTTTTTAGATACTTCGCTTAATAATCAAGCTCAGTAAGACAATTCAGAGACAGAAACTGTCTGAAAGTAGGCAACAGACGAACTTGTTTTCGGCAAAGCATGATTTAAAAAATTCATGGGGAGAATATTGTGCAACACAAGGACTTTCCAAGCGAGCAGCAATAGAATTAAAAGTCCGTAACTGGACAGTATTTTTTAATATAAATTTATTAAGATTAGTCTAAATTTTTTGGATAAGTCCATTTTGCTAAAAATATTTATACCATTTTTATGTTTAAAAATATATTGTAAATTTTTTCAAGTTAATATATACCAAATAAGATACAGGAGATATTATGAACGAATTTGATAAATTAATAGATATAGTAAAAAAACTTCGTGCACCTGATGGCTGCCCATGGGACAGGAAACAAACATTATACAGTTTAAAAGATGCTCTTATTGAAGAAACCTGCGAGCTGATTGATGCTCTTGACAATAAGGATATAGAAAATATTAAAGAAGAACTTGGCGATGTGCTTTTACATGTAGTTTTTCATTCACAAACTGCATGTGAAGACGGTCTTTTTAATATAGAAGATGTTATTTGCGGTATTAATGAAAAACTAATCCGCAGACACCCACATGTTTTTAAAAATGAACATTATGAAACAGCTGAACAGGTAAAAGAAAGGTGGGATGAAATAAAAAAAGAAGAAAATAAAGATAAAACAGCCCCAGACTCTATTCTTGATAAAGTGCCAAAAAGTCTGCCATCTTTAATGCAGGCAGAAAAACTGCAAAAAAAAGCATCTAAATATGGTTTTGACTGGGAAAATCCTGAACAGGTGTTTAAAAAACTACAGGAAGAATTAAACGAACTGCATGATGCTTATAAAGAAAAAAATAAAGAGCATATCAGCGAAGAATTAGGTGATGTGATATTTGTTCTTTCCCGCCTTGCAACTCATTTAGACATTAGTGCTGATGAATCTTTAAGAAAAGTAAATAATAAATTTCGCAGACGCTTTGGATTTATTGAAAAATCACTTAAAGAAACAGGCAGAACACTTGAAACCACTACTGTTGCAGAAATGGAAGAAAAATGGCAGGAAGCAAAAAGAAAGGGATTATAGTGCAGAGTTGACTTACACAAAAAGCTTAGACTGCTGTCATTTTGAGCCTGATTTTTTAAAGGCGAAAAATCTAAATCATACATGTTACAGCAGTGCATAATATATTTAAAATATCTAATTTTTAGATACTTTGCCTTTGGCTCAGTATGACATAGAGTTCTTACATTAAATCTACCGATTTTCATCTCCCCTTTATAAAATATATTGTATAATACACTGTATATTTACTTTATACCAAATATTTTCATATATTCTTTAGTTTTCTCTGAAGAACCAAACATATTTTCCATATTTTTCACATTAGATACATCCCACTTATCAAGCGGCTGGTTAAAATGTTTAGAATAAGCAAACATAGCATGCATATTTTCTACATTTGATACATTCCAGCTATTAAGTGGCTGGTTAAAGCTTCCAGTATTATAAAACATACCTTCCATATTTTTCACATTAGATACATCCCATTTATCAAGTGGTTGATTAAAATGATAAACTTGCATAAACATTTCACTCATATTAGTAACTTTTGACACATCCCATTTATCAAGTGGTTGATTAAAATAATAAGCTTGCTTAAACATTTTACTCATATTAGTAACTTTTGAAACATCCCAGCTATTAAGTGGGTAGTTAAAAAAACGACATCCATAAAACATTCCTTCCATATTTTCTACATTAGATACATTCCAGTTACTTATATCTTGGTGGAATTGTTCACAACCAGCAAACATATAGCTCATATTTTTTACATTTGCTGTATCCCACTTATGTAAAGGCTTGTTAAAATAACGAGATTTGCTAAACATTCTTTCCATATTCTCTACATTAGATACATTCCAGTTATTTATATCAAATACCACATCAGTTGCTTTATAAAACATATAGCTCATATCTTTTACATGTGCTGTATCCCACCCATCAGCACCTGTAAAATCTATGCCTTTAGAAATGGAGCTGCTATAAAAAAGCCCTGATAAATCTGTTATCTCTGATATATCAATATCAGCTAAAGCCACATCTTCATCATATACTAATGCAAAAAGCTGTAATCTAGTTACTGGTTTATATTTACCATCTTTTTTCTCAGGTATATCAAGCCATTTCGGTTTTGCAGGGCAGTCAAACTGAGCATATTTAAACATAAAATAGTTATCCCACAGTTCAGTCTTTTCCGGTTTATAATATTTTAAATTAGTCTTATTATCAAACCCATATACTACCTTTTTATACTCATTGATAGTTATATCTTTTGGAGCAATGTGGTGGTAACCATACATACAATATACATCTTCATTTTCATAATAATTAGTTTCCAATTCTTCACGATGCCCAATATTTGTCAATAAACTGCTTATATTCCAGTTGTCAATATTTTGGTTAAATGATAATGCTCCATCAAACATTCTTCTCATATATTCAACATTAGTTGTATCCCACATACTAATATCCTGATTAAAGCTAACAGCACCATAAAACATAAAGCCCATAAGAGACACATTAGATACATTCCACTTATCTAACGGCTGGTTAAAACTTTCTGCATGGCGAAACATACTATTCATTCTGACAGCACTTGACACATCCCAGTTATTTATATTCTGGTTAAAAGATAATGCACCTGAAAACATACTATCAAAATATTTTACACTGGATACATTCCAGCCGCTTATATCTTGATTAAAACTTTTAGCTCCAAAAAACATACCTGCCATATTTTCCACATTTGATACATCTAAGTTTTTTATCCAGTTATAAAGGTCATCGCTCCCTTCTTTCACTTTTTTAAAGTCAAAGCCTGCAAACATATAGCTCATATCTTTTACATGTTTTGTATCCCAAAGGTCTATTCCTTTAAAATCTTTTCTTTTTTTAGCAGATTTGAAAAGCTCTGAAAAATCATCTATTTTACTAATATCAAGGGAGCCTAAATACACAGTATCATCCTTTAACATCTTTATTAAATCTTTTTTATTTTTAACTTTTTGTTTATTTTCTATCTGCTTACTTTCAACATTGTATCCGTATGTAGTCAATATACTTTTAAGTTCATAACCTTTCATATAAAGAAATAACATTTTGTATATACGATACTGATTTGTATGCTCAATAGTGGTATCATTTAATAATGCTTTATTCTTTTTGCTCTGCTTTTCAAACTCTTTTAAAGTTTTATCAGCTTCTGAAACAATATCTTTAGTAACTTCAACTCCAGATTTCAATAAATTAACAATTTCATCAATATTAGAGCTGATAACAGCATTTAATAAATTTTCTTGACTCATACCTTTAACCCCTTATAATTCTATCATTCTATTACCCTTCATAATAGAATTTATCATTTCTTTAATATTATCAGTAATCCACTTATTATTATTTTTATAAACACAACTTTTATATGCTAAAACATTTAATTCATCATCACATTCTTCAACTATAAATATTTCACATACAGGCTCTTTACAGCTAAGCAATGCTTTTTTAGCATCAAGCTCTATGGATTCTAATGATGTTATCCTGTTATCCCCATGAGTATAAACACTGGAAATTAGTGCAAGATTAACCATATTATATAAGCTGTATATGGTTCTTTTTGATATTACTTCTTCTATCTCTTCATCTGATAAATATTCTTTATCCGCTGCATAATAGTTTCTATTATTCATAGAATATGCTCCAAATAATAAAGTATAGTAAAGTTTTATAGTTATATCAAATTTATTTATAAATTCAGCATCCACACTATCTACAATCATAAGTGAATATATAATATCTCTAAAATTAAATACTTCAAACACACCATCTTTTTTGACTATATTATCAGAAGCAAATCCTATAACTTTTTCATTGTTATCAGAAAAATAATAAGGGGTCAACATTACAATCTTTATATTGCTGTCTTCATCTATCAATAATGATAAAAACTCCCTTGTTCTTGTTAAGATTATAGTTTCTTCATCTATCTTAATATTTGTTTCATCTTCATTTGAAATAATATGTGCTTCATATAAAAGAATATTTATCATATTATCTAAAATCTTTTCTGCTTTATTATTATACGATATAAGCTCCTGTTTTGTTAATTTAAAAAACTCATCATAATTAAGCTGAAAAAGGTTCATATAAGCATTTGCTTTTACTCTTTGCAGCTTTGTTATATCTGCCTGCATATCAGCATCTATAAAACCAAGACTACCCATTTTCTCCATTATTTCTCTGTTAATTTTTTCTGCATTTAGTGGATTTGCCTGTATTTCTGCCATTTTTTCCTGTATATAAGACGAAATAGCATCATGTTTCGCTTCTTCTATTACTCTTCTACTCTCGTATGCTTCATTATCTTCTTCATATTCATCATCTTCGTCATAATCGTAGTCTTCGTCATATTCATCATCGTAATCTTCATCATTATCGCTTTCAATATCATCTTCAATATTATCATAGCTGTTAAGGTATATATACTCTAATTCGCTTTCATCTTCAAATATCCACTCATACTCATCATGTTCTAATTCGCCAGTAAAGACATCTTTATAAAGATTTACATACATTTTTGATATATCTTGTATCATATTATATGCTGGCAGATATTCTGGCAAATCATCATATATATCCTCCAAACTTTTAACTGTAATAAATATTTTACTGCTGTATTCATTTATGCTTACTATCAATAATATAAGAAATTTCAATAAATAATATAATGTGGCATCATCTTCGTTATTTTTATCATGGTGCAAATGTATTAATATCTCTCTTCTATGTTCTTCTAAAAATCTCTTGTCTATATTAGCTAAACCAAATTCTACCGGATCTTTAAGATAGTTTTGTAAAAATATTACTGCTTCATAAAGTTTATCATATAAAACACTATATTCTCCAACTAAATATTTATTTTTTTCTATTTTAAAATCCATTACCCACTTTTCAATATTATCATCATCTATGTTTAAAATATTCCTGTTATGGATAAAATCTTCATCTATTCCGCTGCGGTAATATATGTTAGGAATACCATCTATGCTTTCTTCATAGTTTTCATACTCTTTGCTTTCAAAATACATCTTTTTATATACTTCAACTACTTCTAGTAATAAATCATGCAAAGGAAACCATTTAGGAACAAGGCAGGTAGTGTATTTTTTAACTGTAAATATATCAAGATATGCATCATCACTATACTTATTTACTTCTTCTAAAATTGATGTTAAAAATTTTAATACTTGATAAAGATATGCTGTGCTTTTTGTGCGGATATGTGCGACATTATAAAAATATGTTAAAATCTCTATTTTTTTATCCATATTATCTAAAAGATTTTTATCAACCTGAGATAAGCCAAATGCAACAGGGTCTTTTAAAAACTTCTGCATATATATAATAGTGCCATGTATTTTATCAAAAGCTGCTTTTTCATCCCCTGATAAATGTTTATTTTCTTTAAGTGTAAAATGCAGCAGCTTTTCCCGCGGAGTAAGCTCTCCTTTTTTATGGGAAAAAAGATTATCAGAAACTTCATTATTTTCTGTTTCACTGCTGCCCTTTTGGCTGTATCTTTCTTCAAACTTCTTTTTTACTCTATCCCAAAATATATTTGACATAATAAACCCTTATAAATTAATATTGATAATATTCTAATATTTTTGCAGTTTATAAAATATTAAATTAAATTGTAATATTTGTAAATACATAATCATATTTATAATATATTATATTACAGCCACAGTATACCATTATTATAATGCACAGTCTTAATATTCAATAAATTATACATATCATAATATTTTTGTATTAAGCGGCAGTAAGACAGTTATATATTTTGACTTAAGCAAAAAAATATACTAACACATATAAGTAACTTATAAATTAAAAACAGATAATTTAAATATATTATACATTACTGCAATAAAAACATAAAAAGCACCTTTACACATATTTGTAAAAGTGCTTTTTTTAAAGCATGCGAAAGTTTATTTTATTTTAGCAAACTGTTTTTGTATCTTATTTTCCAAATCAGTAGAACGCATATCCATTTTTTCTAAAATAATGGTATTAACAGCATCAATTTTAATCATTTTATCAATTACTTTTACATTTTTGCCTACAAGAGTTATATCTATTCGCAGTATATCTTTGCCAAGTTTAGTAATATAAAAAGGACTTTCTAAAAAAGACACAGAATTAGATGAAGGTCTGTTATTTGTGCTGTCATAATTCCAGCTGACTATCCCTTTACCTTTAAGGGTGTTACCATACTTTATTGGTGCATACACTGTATATTGATACCTGTCAGATGCAGACATATCAACTACACCACCCTCCATCTGCAAGCGGGATTTAATATGCAGATAATTTGCATTATCATAGGATATTGAAACAATACCATCTAAAATTTTAGACTGAGTAACAGTATTGCATTTATTTCTCAAACCATGATTAATAATTGCAGGATATAATTCCTGAGCTTTTTTGCAGTTATTGGAAATATAAAATTTATCTGCAATACCATCTAATGCGGAGTCTTTTTCTTTTTCGTGCTTAACTACCTGTGAACCAAAAAAAACTATTCTATATGTGCCGGCAATATCTGTATGCTGCATTTGTTCAGCACAAAAACCTGAAAACGAAAAAATAAAAATAAAACAACTTGCATATATTAATCTAGCCATACAACACCTTTTAATAAAACACCATTAACAATATTCATATATTTTTACCAAATAAAGCCAACTTCAGCACCAACTGTCCAGCCTGAAAAATTATAAGTTTTATTATTCAATTTTGCCTGATGATATAAATATTCAGTGCCTACGCCTACAAATAAAAATTTAATTGCCTGCAGCCTTAAGCCTGCTTTTACTGAAACACCCACATCAAAAGATGATGCAGAATCTTTACTAGATTTTCCAAGAAATTCTTCTGTTGAATTTATACCTGTAAAATGAAAAGAAGGACCAATACCAAAATATGGTCTTAAAGAAATCATATCAACACCTAACTTTGGCTGCAGAATTAAATATGGTTTCATATCAAAAGACCATAATATATTTGTTGCTTCATAAGGTATATTAATATCACCTATATTAGAGCTGCTAGTATAATTTTGTGTATCCCATCTACCGCCAAGAGTAAGCTCTAAACCAATAAAACGCCATAAATCACCACCAATAGTAATAGTTGCAGGTCCCTGCAAACCTTCCATTGCACCACTGTCTGGGAATGTATAAGAATAGCCTGCTAAAAACCAGCTGTCATTACTTCTAGATTTGCTTTCCTGTGCATAAGCATAATTAAAAGAAACTGCAAATACTGCAGCCATAATAAAAGAAATTTTCATAAAAACTTTCATTTTTCACCTCATTTTATATAATAAAATATGCTAAAAAACTACACCTATTTCGCCGCCAAACATAATGCCTGATGCATTATATTTGTTTTTTAAACCATTATATTCCACTTCTAATGGATTATATAAATATTCTAAACCTACACCAAATAAAAACCCATTTTCAATAAATCTTACACCAGCTTTTGCAGAAAAGCCATAAGAAAATATATTGTTTGCATAATCTGTATTGTTTGCAGATATTTGCGGCCCTATACCAATATATGGCAGCACATCAAACATACCTGTATCAAAACATGGCTGTATAAGAAAATTAAGACGGACAGGCATTATATTAATATCTGTCTCTGCCTGATGTGGCTTTAAATCCCATAAATAACCTATGCTGAAATCAATAGCCACCCAGTCTGTAACTTGACCGCCAATAGTTAAATTTACAGGTCCCAAAGGAGCTTTTGCACTGCTTTCTTCTGGCAGATAATAGCTGTAGCCTAAATTTATCCACATATCATTTGCATAAGAATAACCTGCAAAAGACATTAAAAACATAACAACAATTAATGCTTTTTTCATATAACACCTCATTTGATAATAGTCATAAATTACACTGAAATAGTTACAAAAAATATAATATTTATAAAAATTAAACCCACATTATAAATGCGGGTTTGTAAAATTAAAATATTTTATAATATATTTTTTATTCAAAACTTTCTGAATTGTTAGTATCTTTTTGTTTCAATACAGCTCTTATTTTTTTAACACGGTTGCCATCAACATCTAATACTTCATATATACATGATTCATCTTCTGCTTTGTCTCCAGCAACAGGCACCCTGCCTAAAAGATTAAATACATATCCGCCTATTGTTACCTGCTCTTCATCTTCAAAATTAATGCCAATCCTTTCCCCAGAATCTTCTAATGATGCCATTCCGTCAAACTCAAATGTATTTTCATCTATCTGCCTGCATTCTTCTGTTTTTTCATCATGTTCATCAGATATATCACCCATAATCTCTTCAATAATATCTTCCATAGTTAAAAGACCGGCTGTGCCGCCATATTCATCTAATACTAATGCAGTATGGATTTGCCGCCTGTTCATTTTTGCAAGTATATCTGAAATAGAAGCAGTTTCTGGCACAATAATCATTTCTCTTACAAGTTTTGATAAATCACTGCACGGGTTTTGTGAAAGCTGATTTTCAAATAAATCTCTAATATGTATCATACCAACAATAGAATCTTTGCCACCTTCACAGTATGGATATCTTGTATGGTTAGATGCTTTTACTATTGCAAGATTTTCTTCATAAGATTTATCAGCAATAAGGCATACTATATCTTTTCTTGGTGTCATAATTTCTTTTGCAACTGTATCTGAAAAATCAACTGCATTTTTGATAATTTCTTCTTCAACAGAATCTAATACTCCACCACGAACACTTTCGCCAACAATAAATTTTAATTCTTCTTCTGAATGAGCAGTTTCTGCTTCTGATGCAGGGTGTATTCCCAGTCTTTTTAAGAAAAATGCTGAAAGAAAATCAAAAGTTTTAATTAATGGAAAAAATATTACCCAAAAGAAATGAAGTGGTGCAGCTACTTTTAAAACAGCACCTTCTGTTTTGGCAATAGCTATAGATTTTGGTATAAGCTCGCCCATTACCACATGCATAAGGGTAATAAAAGTAAAAGCAATAACAAAACTTACAGTGTGAAGCAGTGTTTTATTAACACCAAAAAAATCTGCAAATAAATATTCTAAAAGTCTTGCAAAAGCAGGCTCACCTACCCATCCTAATGCAAGAGATGATAATGTTATACCTAATTGAGTAGCACTTAAATAGGAATCCAGCTTGTGTGTCATACCAAGAGCAAGTTTTGCATTTGGTCTGCCTATTTTAACCAGCTCCTCTAAACGAGAACGCCTTATTTTTACAATTGAAAATTCTGATAAAACAAAGAAACCATTAAGAAAAACTAGAAGAACAGCAAGCCCCAGCATCAATACCGACTCACCAACATTAATATCCATTATACTCCCTGTAATAAAAATTATTCCGATTATTAATCGGTATCTTATACAATATCTCTTTTTTTTATAATTGCAAGTATTATTTTATAACAAACATCATTTATTTATAAAAAAACAATTTTAAATCATATTTAATAGTTATTTTTTACTATTGATTAAAAAAATAAGTTATGATAACATAATCAGCATAAAAAATAAAGGTGGTGTTATGTCAACAATAATGAATGAAAAAATAGAATCTATCTATCGGCAGATTGTCAACAGAAATCCCGGAGAAGTTGAATTTCATCAAGCTGTTAGAGAAGTTTTAGAAACTCTTGGTTTAGTTTTAGATAAACATCCAGAATATATGGAGCAAAAACTTATAGAAAGAATATGTGAACCTGAAAGGCAGATAATTTTCAGAGTTCCTTGGATAGATGATAAAGGTGAAATACATATTAACAGAGGGTTTCGTGTTCAATTTTCAAGTGTAATGGGTCCTTATAAAGGCGGTCTTCGTTTTCACCCTTCAGTATATCTTGGTATTATTAAATTTTTAGGTTTTGAGCAGATATTTAAAAATGCACTTACTGGTATGCCAATAGGTGGTGCAAAAGGCGGCTCAGATTTTAATCCAAAAGGTAAATCAGATGCAGAAATTATGCGTTTCTGCCAAAGTTTTATGACAGAACTCCATAAATATATTGGTGAATATACAGATGTTCCCGCAGGGGATATTGGTGTTGGCGGTAGAGAAATAGGCTATCTTTTCGGGCAGTATAAAAGATTAACCGGCAGATTTGAATCAGGTGTTATTACTGGTAAAGGCATGGCTTATGGCGGCTCTCTCGTCCGTAAAGAAGCCACAGGATATGGGCTTGTTTATTTTACTGAGCTTATGCTGCAGACTAGAAAAAAATCTTTTGATGGCAAAACAGTTGTGGTTTCTGGTGCAGGTAATGTGGCAATATATGCTATGGAAAAAGTGCAGCAGTTAGGCGGTAAAGTTATTGCATGTTCTGACTCAAACGGCTATATATATGATGCTGATGGTATCAAATTAGATACTATTAAACAAATAAAAGAAGTAGAATATAAACGCCTTAAAGAATATATTAAATATCACCCAAATGCAGAATATAAAGAAAATGGCTCTATATGGGATATTCCTTGTGATATTGCAATGCCTTGTGCTACACAAAATGAATTAAATGAAAAACATGCAGAAAAATTAATAAAAAATGGCTGTTTCTGTGTAACAGAAGGTGCAAATATGCCAAGCACTCCTAGAGCTATCCATCTTTTTCAGTCATCTAATGTGCTTTATGCTCCCGGCAAAGCAACTAATGCAGGTGGTGTTGCAACATCTGCTCTTGAAATGCAGCAAAATGCATGCAGAGATACTTGGAAATTTGATTATACTGATGCAAGGCTTCAAACAATTATGCGTGATATTCATAAAACATGCTTTGAAACAGCTGAAGAATATGGATTTAAAGGAAACTATCTAATGGGTGCAAATATTGCAGGCTTTACTCGTGTTGCTGATGCGATGATACCACTCGGGCTGATATAATCTGATTAAACTTAATCTATAATATTTCAGGGGATAAATGATATAATATTTTATCCCCTTTTTTTATATTAAGAAATCACTTGAACTCTTTGTTTAATATCTTCTTTTTCCTTTTGTGCAGGCTCTTTTTCAATAGCACCAAATGGCATTTCTGCAACAAGCACATATTCTTCAGGAATATTAAACATTTCTTTAACGGCTTTATCTATTACTGGATTATAATGCTGCAGGGACGCACCTATTTCAAGCTCTCTTAAACCGCTCCAAACAGCAAACTGCAGCATACCACTTGCTTGATTTGCCCACACTGGAAAATTTGCAGCATAAGCTGGAAATTTATTCTGCATATCAGATACCAGCTTACCATCATAAAAATATAGAATAGTCCCATATCCTGCAAGGAAACTATCAATCTTCTCTCTTGGCACTTTTCCACCAAAAGTATCATATATTTTATCCCATAATTTATTCTGCATTTCCCCATATACAATAAATACACGGCTGCTTTTCATATTAAAAGCATCAGGCACAAGCTCTGTTATCTCTTCTACCATTTCTATAACTTTTTCAATGGATACTGGCAGTTCTTTCTTAATATTATAATATGTTCTGCGATTTTTTAATGAATTAACTATCTGCATAATTATCTCTCCACTATGTTTATTTTCACAGGCTTTTGACCTGCCAAAAAAACTTTTAAGTATCAGTCATTTTGAGCCTGTTTTTAAAGGCAAAAAATATAACATTATATATAATATCTATATATAAATAAAATACTTTAATTATAGATAAAGTGCAATAAATTTTTATTATGACTTTGTAAATGTATGTTTAGCAATAAAGAATAAGATAATATATTTATATAAAAAATTATATCATTCACTTACTGCAAGCCTTTTTTTCTGCCTAAAAACAGTGATAATAATGCAGGTATTAAAAACAGTGTAAATATAGTAGATAAAGCTATACCACCTAATATAACACTTCCCATACCACGATAAAGCTCACTGCCTGCCCCATTTGCTAAAACAAGCGGCAGCATACCAAAAAGAGATGTGGCTGTGCTCATAAATATAGGTCTAATCCGTGTTTTTAAAGCATCATGGATTGCACTGCTTCCACTCATACCATATTTTATATTATTTAAAGTCTGATAAACTATTAATATAGGGTTATTTACAACTGAGCCTATCAGCATAATAAACCCAAGCATAGTAATAATATCAAGCGACTGTGCCGTTACATATTTATTTACCAACTCAAGCCCAATAAACCCGCCTGATGCTGCAAGAGGCACAGAAAACATAATAATAAACGGATAAAAGAAATTGTTCAGCAGTGCTGCCATTAAAAGATATGTAATAAGTATTGCAAGCAGAAAGTTTCCAGAAAGAGCATTTTTAGCACTTTCAAGTTTTGATGATGCTCCGCTTGTATAAACTGTAATACCCTGTAAAAGTCCTTCTTCTCTCATAGGCTCTAGCACTTTTTTATTTATTTTATCCTGCAGCTGCTCTAATACCATACCTTTTGGAAGTGTGATAATAAACAAAAATGAACGCTGATAGTTATATCTTCTTATTCTTTCTATACCCATTACTTCCTTTGTTTCTGCAAGGCTGGATATTGGAACTGGAAACCCTGAGCCAGAATTTACTAATATAGAATATACTTCATCTGGATTATCAAAACTCTTTCTTTCCCCCTGCAGCATAATATCTATTGTTCCAATAGATGAATCTTTAAACTCTCCAATTTTTCTGCCATCTAAATAAGCATCTACAGATATACCAAGCTCTGTGGCAGTAATACCTGCAGATTTTAATGCTTCACGGTTTGGTATAATCTGCACTTCTGGATATACAGGATTTGATGCAGGGTTTAACCGCAGCTGCACTTCTGGTATTTCATTCATTATTCTGTCTTGAATAAGGCGGACTGTATTTACAAGGCTCTCATACTCCATAGCTCCTGCCACATTCATTAAAAATGTATTGCTTGAACCTCTGCCAATATTAAATAATGGCACTTGCGAAGTAGATGCCGTAATACCCGGAAGCCTTGCTGCAACAGATGCTAGTAATGGCTGTAATTCCACAACTCTTGCTTCATCTTTACTTGTTGCACGAAGTGCCACATAAGTAGAACTTGCAATAAATACGAAGCTGTCTATCTGCGGATAGCCGTCTTTTTCACTTTCTATATATGGCTTTAATTCTCTGTAAATAAAATCGCCCATAGCTTTTCTTTCATTGTATGAAATACCCGGTGGTGGAGTAAACCGCGATTCCATCATATTTTTATTGCCAAGTGGCAGATAGTCCATTTTAGGCATAAGCATATAAGCACTTAATATGGAAAACCCTGTTACTGTAACAATAAAAGCTAATTTTATAATAAAACTTGAATTAATCTTATCAGATATTAAAACTATATATTTTACAAAAAAACTTCCAACATAAACAATCATATTATTTGGACTGTATTTTATTAACTTTTCTTTTATATTTTCATTTATATGCAGTGCAGCTAATTTATTTTTTATTATGTTTATCACTGCTATATTTTTCTCTTTATTTTCACCTGCTGAAAATAGTATTTTTGATAATACAGGGATAACTGTAATAGATGCAGCAAGGCTTAAAGCAACAGCTGCACTAACTGCTATTGCAATATCTCCAAAAAGCTGCCCTGCTTCTTCTTTTATAAAAACAATAGGAAGAAATACTGCTATTGTTGTAAGAGTAGATGCTAAAATTGCACCCCATACTTCTTTTGTGGCTTTTACTACTGAATTAATCGTTTTTTTGCCGCCTAAAGCTATGTGCCTGTCAATATTTTCAAGCACAACAATAGAGTTGTCTATTAACATACCAACAGAAAATGCAATACCTGCAAGGCTTATTACATTTAATGACCTGCCAAGCATATGCATTATTAAAAATGTTCCAATAATACATATTGGAATGGTAACAGCAATAACTAATGTTGCACGAACACTTCGTAAAAATATTAAAAGCACAATAACAGCTAATATTCCACCAACAATAATATTAGATTTTACTAATTCAACAGCTTGTAAAATATAATTTTTCTGGTCAGATATTTTTACAAACTTTAAGCCGTTATTTTTTAATATTCCGTTATTTAAATTTTCTACAACTTTATCTACATCGTTTGTAAGCTCTAATACATTTGCCCCTGCCTGAGCAACAATACCCACACTTAAAGCATTTGTATTGCCATAGCTTACTATTGTATTCCTTTTAGAAAATCCATAATCAACCTGTGCTATATCATTAAGCTTAATTCTTGCATTATCACTTGAAATTACTACAATATCTCTAATATCCTGCGGAGTTTTTGCTTCCCCTATTGTGCGAAACCTGTAATCTTTTGCTCCAAAATCAATAGTTCCGGCTGAAATGTTTACATTTTCCTGTTTTAATGCACTGATTATTGCTGAAAGAGTAATATTATATGCACTTAACCTGTATGGGTCTACATCAATATGTATCTGCCTTGCTCTGCCACCCCAGTAGCTGACATCTGCCACACCTTTTATTCTGTCAAAATAAGGCTTAATTGTTTCTTCAAAAAAACTTAAATATTCATCAATAGAGCGTTTATTTGTATCATCTGTTAAAAGCATTAAATCTACAACAGAAACAGTATCAGTGTTTGCAGCCCTTATTGTAGGCTGGTTTATATTATCAGGGTATCCGCTAACTTCATTTAATTTATTGGCAACAAGAAGTATTGCATCATTTACAGGCACATCTTTATCAAACATTAATGTAATATAAGCAGAACTTTCCCGTGCAGTGCTTTCACAGTCTATTACACCGGGAATAGTTTTAAGCACTCGTTCCTGCCTTTCAAGTATTTCTTTTTCTATTTCATAAGGGGATGCACCACGCCAGTATGTGCTGATAGAAATCTGCGGATATTCAATGCTTGGTATTAGACGATATGGCATATTAAAAAAAGCCTGAATACCAAATATTACTAAAAAACATACTCCTACCAGCACTTTCACTGGGTTTTCAACTGCAAACTTAATCATATTTATATATAACCTTAATTATCTGCCTTATCCTATTTTAGAAGTTATTTTAATTTTTACACCATTATTTACTGCATTATTGCCGTCTAATACTATCTGGTCATCTTTCTTTAATGAGCCTTCTGTTACAGAGCTTACTGCTGCATAGCCACCGTTATAGCCTATTATTTTTACTGGGATAAATCTTACTCGCTCATCTTCTGATACTTTAAATACTCCCTTAACACTGTTTCGCTCTACAACAGCATCTCGCGGAACTAATAAGGAATGGATTTTACTGCCTGATGGGATTAAGGCGATTACAAGAACTCCTTCTTTTAAATCTGGGTCTTGACCTAAATCTATCCTTGTTAAAAATAATCTAGTGGCTGGGTCACCTTTGGAATTGATAGATAACACTTTGCCAGTATATTCTTTACGGCTTGTCTTAACTGTTACTGACTGACCAGCTTTAATATAGGGAAGCACTGTTTCTGGAATATAGACTTTTGCTTCATAAGTCAAGGTAGCTACTCCTGCTACTACTCCGCCAGAATTAACCCATTCGCCAACTTCCACATTCTTACTAATCACTACTCCTTTTAACGGGGATTTGATTACCATTTTATCTTTCTGAGTCTCTAACTGCTTCTGCTGTGACAAGGATGATATATACATACTTTGTGCATTTGTGTAATCTGTTAATGAGTCTTGATATTTCTGCTGAGATATGGAATGCTGGTTATATAAGGCTTTATTGCGGTTAAAGTCCCTTAATGCTTTATCTAAATTAGATTTTGCCTGCTTAGTGGATGCTTCTGCACTTGATACACTGTAACTTAATAAACTGTCATCTAAACTTGCAAGTGGCTGACCTATCTCTACTGCATCGCCTTCATTTACATATACTTTTAATACTTTGCCTGCACTTTCTGCTGCTACTTCTGAGCTTTCACTAAAATAGGCTGAACCCGTTATCATCATTGTTGGAAAGCTCATCCCTTCTGACACTTTCTCTACTGTTACTAATACTACACGCTCTTTACTAGATGATATGCCTGATGGTTGTTTTTGTGCTGATACTGTAAAAGGAATAATAAATAATACTAATATTATGATTAACGAGCTGCGAAACATAAAGCCACCAAATACTTAAATATTAACTTATACTACACTACTATTTTTAAAAAGAAAACAAAAAAATATATTGGTTGCAATATTTGTAGTTTTTTATATAATATGTATTTAATAAATTTTTAAGAGAAATTAAATGAATAATAAAATTCTTAAAACATATATTCAAATCATTACATTTTTTGCATACCTTTTAATAATATTTGGACTATGCAGAATAGGTTTTATTATAAACTCTGGTATATTAAATTCTGCAATTACTGGAGCTTATGGCTCAAATTCACTGCCTGTTTCTGATATAGGGCAAACACTGTTTGCAGGGTTTCGTTATGACGGCAGGCTTGCTGCACCTGCTGCTTTTATTTTTGCCGCATTATATATTCTTTTTTCATTTATAAAATCAGCAAAAACACCTGTTATTATGATATTTACATCAATAATCTCATATATTATTATAATTGCATCCTTTGTAAATGACACTTATTACAGCATTTTTAATGATACATTTAATATTATAATGCTTGGCGTTATATATGATGACCAGTCTGCAATATTTCATACTGCACTAAATAGTGATTATAATGCACTGCCAAAAATTGCAGCATCTGTGATTTTAACTGCCATTGCTGTATTTATTTACAGTAAAATATATAAAAAAATTGAAAATATAAAAAGCTCTATCTCTATTAAAAAAACTGTGCTATTAGGGATTTTAATAAGTTATATTTTAATACTTGCAGCATCTTCAACATTTAATCTTAAAGGCGGCGATTTAAGCTATATTGTAAAACTTCCAGAAAATAATTTCCTGAAAAAAGCAGCTCCCGGTGCACTGCATGATTTAGACAGAGTATATAGAGCTTATAAAGATATAAAAGGTGAAAGTTTTGAAAAATATGCAGGCGGCAAAACTATACAGCAGGTTATGCAGATATATTTTGAAGATGAATATACAAATCAAGATAATATCAGCAGTGTAATGGAACAGGAAGTTTTGTATAATGGTAAAAGTAATGCTAAACACATATTTTTAATAATTATGGAATCACTTTCAGATTATCATTTATCAGAAGAATTTATAAACGGGGGGGGGATTGGAAGTGAGTTAGCTGCACTTGCAAATTCAAAAGATGGCTTAAAAGTCCCAGTATTTATCCAAAACGGATATGGCACAATAGAAACAATGGATATGATGATTACAGGGCTTTACGGCACATATTTCCCAGTAAGCGAAATGACTGGGAAAATACCATGTTTTGATTCTTCTACTGGCAGAATTTTTAAAGATTTAGGGTATGATACAAACTTTTTTTACTTTGGAAGCTCCGCATGGCGAAAAATAGGCTCATACACTACATCACAGGGCTTTAATAAAAGCTACGGTATGGAAAATATACATAATAAACAGAAAAGCACATGGGGTATATATGATAATGAAGGGTTTGACTTTATACTTGAAAGCCTTGATAAACACCATGATAAACCAACATTTAATATGATACTTTCTGCATCAAACCACCCGCCTTATGATATAGATACAAAAAAATACTATAATATTGATACAGAAAAAATCAGAAATTTTCTTGATACTAATTATCCAAAAGAAAAAAGGTTTCAAGGAATAACACCTGAAATTTTAACAGTAACAGAATATTCTATTAAAAGTGCAGCTGATTTTATTAAGAAAACTTATGAATCATACCCTGACAGTATTTTCTTTATTACTGGCGACCATTTTGACAGAAGCTATCCAGACCCTGATAGAAAAATATTTACATCTACATCTATACCTTTAATAATATATGGCAGTGGGGTGCATAAATATAAGCTAAAATATACAGCCGGAAGCCATAAAGACATTGTGCCTACTATTTTAAATATGACAGCTCATGCAGGCTATAAATTCCATTCATTTGGACAAAGCCTTGTAACTGATGATATAAATGAAAATATAGATAAAGAAAGAATTGCTATTGGTGCCCAGTCTATTGCAAATGGAAGATATATCTTTAATGGGGGGGGGAAACTTGAATATTTTAACAACGAAAAAGAAAATGAAAATGATATAAATACTGCTAAAATATATTGGAATAAAAAGAAAGCAGGTGAAGCTATAAGCTGGTATATAGTTAATAAAGGCTATAATATACCAAAATAAATTAATTTATCATTTACTAAAAAATACATTCTTGTATTTTTAAATCATGCTCTGCCAAAACAATTTCGGCTGTCGCTCACTTTCAAACGGCTCGTTCTGAGCCTGAAAGGCGAAGTATCTTAATTTATATTTTATTTTCAAATTCATCCCTGAATTTGAAAAACCACGCTCGGTCGCAGTAAATGCTCCCATCGCTTACGCTATGCGACGGGACTTCCTTGTCCCTGCATTAGTCATACTGAGCTTGACTTATAAGCGAAGTATCTTAATTTATATTTTATTTTCAAATTCATCCCTGAATTTGAAAAACCACGCTCGGTCGCAGTAAATGCTCCCATCGCTTACGCTATACGACGGGACTTCCTTGTCCCTGCATTAGTCATACTGAGCTTGACTTATAAGCGAAGTATCTAAAAAAACTGCACTTAAATTAATGTTTAAGTGCAGTTTATCACATCAATATTTAATTTTAATAAATTACTCTGATTTTGCAAATGCTATAAAGTTTGAACCGTTAGGCAGCACAACTTTTACTGCCATTAAATCACCTTTTTTTATTTTATCATAAATTCTGTAAAAATCGTTTTCATTATTTACAGCCTTGTTGTTTAAAAGAACAATTACATGACCTTCTCTTAAACCTTTTTTATATGCCTGAGTATCTTCATTAAGGCTTGTAATAATGACCCCATTAGATATGCCTAACTTTCTAGCCTGCTGTGCATCTATATCTTTTACAACAATATCGCCAGCTCTTTGTTTTGGCTTAACATTATAATAATTTGCTGCTGTTTGGTTATTGCTTGGTCTTTCTCCTAATCTTACAGTAATATTCTGCCTTTTTCCATCACGGATAATTGTTAAAACAACTCTTTCATTTGGACTTTTTGAGCCAATAATACCTGCAAGCTCTCTTGATGTTTGTGCCTGCCTGCCATCAACTGCAACAATAACATCTCCTGCTTTAAGCCCGGCTTTATCTCCCGGCTCACCTTTTGTAACATCTGCAATCAATACACCTTTTGTATCAGATAAACCAAATGATGCTGCAAGCTGTTCATCAAGTGGCTGCATAACTATACCTACCCAGCCCCTATATACCTTGCCATCTTTCTTCAATTTTGGCAGTATATTTTTAAGCATATTTACAGGCACAGCAAACCCAAGCCCTTGAGCTGACTGGATAATTGCAGTATTAATACCTATTACTTCCCCGTCCATATTGACAAGCGGACCGCCAGAGTTTCCGGGATTAATAGAAACATCTGTTTGTATAAAGTTATCGTATGGTCCATCACCTAACACTCTGCCTTTTGCTGATAATATACCTGCTGTTACTGTGCCGCCAAGACCAAGCGGGTTACCTATTGCCACAACCCAGTCGCCAATTTCTGCTGTATCTGAATTGCCTAATAAAATAGGCGTAATATTTGCACCTTTTGTATCAATTTTTAAAAGTGCTAAATCTGTAAGCGGGTCTGTTCCAATAATTTCTGCTTTAAACTCTCTATCATCTTGAAATTTAATAATAATTTCTTCTGCCCCTTCAATTACATGGTTATTTGTAACTATATAACCATCTCTATCAATAATAAACCCTGAGCCTAATGCAGTAGATTTATATTTCTGCAGACCACTGTTTCCAAAGCCAAATGGATGAGTTCCACCAAACATACCGCCAAAAAAATCCTGAAAAAATGGGTCTATCTGGCGAGTAACAGTTTTTGTTGTGCTTATATTTACAACACTAGGAGCTGCTTTTTTTACAACAGGCGAAAAACTAGAAGGTATTGCAAAAGCATTTACCGTAAAAGCTAAAATAAGCATTGCTGCTAAAAATAATTTTTTCATTAATTAAAATTCCTCCTTGAAAGGTATCATTTTTTATTATAAATTTCTGATGTTAAAATGCCGCCTTGTGATGCAGTATCTATCACTGTTTTTATATTTTCATGGATAAGATTTATTATATCTTCCATAAACCCAAAAGATACTGTGCCATATACAGTGTATTCAACATCATCTATTATTCTGCTGAATAAATAGTTACCATAAACTATTGTGCTTACAGGCTCTATCTGCCTGTCTGCTGGTTTTATAAATACTGAAAATCTGTTTATCCCATCTTCAAATGATAAATCAAAAACATTTCTATTAAAAACTGTTGTGTGGAAATGTCTAAACCCGTGATAAAACTCTGGAGTATCCCAAAATTTAAATTTATCTGCTACATTTCCACGATAGCCATTAGGACCTTCTCGTTCCTCACCTAAGCCCCCCCCCACCGTGCCTCGCTTCATTCCTTTGCCCATACCATGCCCCATGCCTTTATGATGACGGCTGTGCATTGCTCCATTCATATAGTCAAAGCCACTGAAAGCAAACATGAATGTATTTACATTATCATATACTTCTAATTTTACAATACGCTCGCTGTTATCAAGCCATAATATTTGTCTAAACCTGTCTTTATCCTTTGGAATAACAGTATATTGTGTTATATCAAAGCCAAAATAAGAAATATTATCTATTTTCTCAACACTGTAATATTTATCAGGTATTCTATCTATTGAAAAAAAGCCCCTTAAAAGCTGGCGGGAAATAGAACCAAGCATAGAAGAATCTGCTCTATAATCATCCTGCAGATTTAGATAGACTTCATACCTGTTTTTATTTAAACATTTAAAGACAACTGCTTTATCAGCAGCAAATATATTTCCTGCTGTTGATAAAAGCAATACTATGGAAAGAATAAACCGAATCATTTTTCAAAATTTACCGAAATCACTGATGCCTGAGCCGACGGACCTGCATAAGAGTTTGTATAATGCTCTAAAACATAATCTTCAAATTTATCATAAGTTTGGTTTGCCATTTCAACAGACACAGGGTTAGATTTTTCAAAATATGTAACAGTTGCAGCAATAGCAAATATTACAGCAGCAGCTGCAACTGCAATATAAAGCACTTTACCAGCAACTATTTTTGGCAAAGACTGCTTTGCTTTATTATTTATATTGACAGTTTTTTCTTCCATATTCTCTTTTATTTTAGTAGTTTGTATTTTACCATATTTATTATTAAATTTAATATTTGCCATAATTTTTTTAGATAAATCAATATCTTCTTTTGGTGCATAAACTGATTTTACCATATCACGCACTCTATACATTGACGCAAGTTGTGCTTTACAGCTTTCACATTCAGAAATATGACTTGTAACAATACTGCTTTGCTCACCTGCAAGTTCATTATCAATATAAGCATATAAAAGAGGTCTAATATCTACACATTCTTTTTTCATATTATGCTCCATTTCATTTAGCTTCTGCAAAAGCGTTGTCTATAAGACCTTGTTTAATAAGTCTTTCTTTTATTATCTGCCTTGCATTAAAAAGCCTGCTTCTAACAGTACCTAAAGATATATTTAACATCTCTGCTATTTCTTCATAACTTAAATCTTCTACTTCGCGTAAAATGATAATATTGCGAAATTTGTCAGGCAGACCGTCTACAAAAAATTTAACATATTTTTTAAGCTCATCTTTAATAATATAGTCTTCAGGACATTCGCCAGTTGTCAACCTGTCAAAATAATCCACTTCACTTTCTTCATCTTCCATATCCACTATTCTTTTATCTCTTTCATAGTGGTTAAGGGCAAGATTAACTGCTATGCGTTTTAACCATGGATAAAAATGCTCTTTATCCATTAAAGTATCAAGTTTTTGATATGCTTTTAAAAAAGCATCCTGACAAATATCTTCTGCATATTCTTTATTTTTTACTATATTTAAAGCAGAATAAAATATCTGCGACTGATATTTTAATATTAAAATTTCAAAGGCACCTGTATCGCCATTTAAAACTTGTTCAATAACCTGTGCATCACTCATTTTATCCCTCTTATATAAAAATGACATAAATAATAATATTAAGTTCAAAATTTTTTTAATTTTATTTTTTATCTCTTATAACAAAAAATACAGAGATTATTATAAAAACACAAGCAAATATAGTTATGCGGTTAATAGGCTCTCCACCAAATAAAGCTCCCACAACAACTGCCACAACAGGCTCTGCATAAGCATAAGAAATAGCAATATGAGTAGGGGTATTATATAAAAGCCATACATAACAAGTATAACCTATAATTGAGCCAAAAAATATTAAATGCAGAGTGCTTAAAAATGCTTTTAATGTAATCTCTGATATATCAAAGCCAGCCCACTCCCCTGTTAAAAAAGATATGCCAAACATTATTAAACCGCCTGTAACCATTTGAAAGCCCAGACTTTTAATCATATCCATATCAGAATGCCTGTGTTTTAAAAAAATAGAGCCTGCCACCCAGCCTGCCATAGATATAAATATAGTTATAATGCCTAAAACAGCATTAGACCCGCCTAAAATACCAGTTGATACAGCAAGCACTCCAACACCAATAAAGCCGCCAATTAATCCAGCAAAGACAGATGCAGAAGGCTTTTTGTCATACCCAAGAAACCAGCTTACTACAACCATCCATAAAGGGGTAGAGCCCATTAAAAGAGCAATAGTGCCAGAATTAATGTAAAGACCTGATATATTTAAAAATGCACCACCTATTACTATCATCATACATGATGCAAAGAAAATAGTAATAAACTGTGTTTTTGCAGGCAATGCCCTGTCTTTTTTTATAAAAAATGACCAAAGCAGAAATATAGAGCCTGCGGACATATATCTTATACTTGAAAGCAAAACTGGCGGAAAAGAAACAAGAGCAAACTTTATACTAAGATATACAACACCCCATGTGGAATATAAGGCAGCTATACAAAATAATGTTAAAGCAAATTTTCTATTTTTAATAAGTGCCATAAAACACCATAGATTTCTAGTTACTGTTTTTAAGTATTATTTTTCAAATTACTACTACTAAATATGAAAAAAAGCAATTATTTTTTATAAAATTTAATGACATTTATATTCTCTTATGATATATAGATAAATCAAATAATTATAAAGGTGTTATAGTGATTGATGGTGCAGATAAATTTTATGATGAATGTGCAATAGCTGGTGTATATGGCAACCATGAGGCTGCTAATTTAGTTTACTTATGCTTATATGCCTTGCAGCATAGAGGTCAGCAGGGCACAGGTATTGCTGCCTATGATGGTGAACATATTAATTCAGAAAAAAGAGAAGGTTTAGTTGCAGATGTTTATACAAAAAAGCGTCTTAAAAAACTACATGGCAAAATAGCTATTGGTCATAACAGATACCCTACAGATGGTGTTTTTTCAACAAGAAATCTTCAGCCAATAATAGCAGAACTGCCAATTGGTGACTGTGCTCTTGCTTATAATGGCAATTTAATAAATGCTTTTAAAATCCGCAGGCAGCTTATACAAGATGGTGTAATCTTCTCTACTGGAACAGATTCTGAAACTATTATGCACCTGCTTGCTAAAAGATTAAAAAATGAAGACTTTATTACAGCCCTTTCTAATGTTATGACTCAAATTACAGGCTCATACTCTATGGTATTTATGGCTGATAATAAACTTATTGCTATGCGAGACCCACACGGTGTCCGCCCGCTTGCTATGGGTATGATGAAAGACGGCTATGTATTTGTAAGCGAGACAGTTGCTCTTGACTTAATTGATGCCCATTTTGTTAGAGAAGTAGAGCCGGGCGAAATGGTTGTTGTTGACGCAAGTGGTGTAAAATCATACTTTCCTAATGGTAAAGTAGAAAACCCTGCACCATGTGTTTTTGAACATGTATATTTTGCAAGACCTGATTCTTTTATGTTTGGTCAGTCTGTTTATGAAGTGCGTAAAGGATTTGGCAAGATGCTTGCAAAAGAATGTCCAGTAGATGCAGATATTGTTATACCCGTGCCAGATTCTGGTATTACTGCAACTATTGGCTACTCTGAAGAAAGTAAAATCCCTTTTGAGCTTGGTATTATCAGGAACCACTATGTTGGCAGAACATTTATTGAGCCATCACAAAATATCCGCGATTTTGGTGTCAGAGTAAAACTTAACCCTGTTAGAAACCTTATTAAAGGTAAAAAAATAGTTGTTGTTGATGATTCTATTGTCCGCGGAACTACAAGTAAAAAAATAGTTAAACTGCTTCGTGATGCTGGAGCAAAAGAAATACACATGAGAATTTCTGCTCCGCCTACAAGTTATCCATGTTACTATGGAATAGATACTCCAACAAAAAAAGAGCTTATATCTAATACACATACAGAAGATGAAATCAGAAGATTTATAGGAGCAGATACTCTTGGATATATTTCTCTTGAAGGAATGAAAAAAGTGCTTATAGATAATAATTTCTGTTTTGCATGTTTTACTGGGCAGTATCCAATAAACCCTGCAGATTTAATTGAGGACTAAACATATAGATGAAAAAATTATTTTTAGTAATTATTACTTTATCATTTGCCTGTAATTTTGCTTATGCAGATGACAGAACTAATAAGCCATATAATTATGGCTATGCAAAAAGGTATGGTATGGCAGCCATTACTGGCAATTTAACTGACAGAATTTCTAATGAATGGGGTGATTTAGCTCCCGGTGGAGGTGGTTTTGTATATTATAATATATTAAATGACTTTTGGGGCAATTTCTCTATAGGACTTAGTGCAGACTATATTGGCGGCGATTTCACTACAAAAAATCAGAAGATAAAAGGCAGGGCTAATATGGCACCAGTAGCACTAAATGTTGCTTATATGACCTCATCAAATATAGTTAATGCATGGATAGGTATTGGTGTATCATATAATTTTGCTGCATTTGATATTTCTGGCGGAACAAATAACGGTGTTTACTATAATGATTTTACACAAAACAGCCAGTTAATAGGGGTTGATGCATTTGCAGGTGTTGAATATCTTTTTACAAAAGACGGCAGATGGGGTGCATTTTTTGAGTTTAGATATACTTATTCTCAAAATCCTAAATTTAATTTAGATTTAGCAGGTATTGGCAGTATATCAGATACACTTGATATGCAGCAGCTTAAATATACCATTGGGTTTTCATACCACTTTTAAGGAGATATTATGTCAGCAAACTATTTAACAAGTATTATTTTTGCAGTGCTTCTTATAGTATTTGGTGTAATTATTATAATGAATCCTGCAGGCACAATGGCTGCATTTGCCCTGATTATAAGCATATTAATGATTTTTACAGGGCTTGCAAATATATTTTTATTTATAAGTTTAAGAGATTTTAAAGGCTCTATCTACTATTTAATAGAGGGTGGTATTTCTATATTAATTGGTGTTATGCTATTAAGCAGCCAGTCTGCTCTTGAAAATTTTCTTCCATTATTAGTAGGTTTTTGGATAGCATTAAAAAGTGTTACCGCAGTTGTAACAGCTGTTGAATGGAAAAAAAGAAGTTATCCTGCATGGAAAGTATTAATGGCTGGTGGCATTGCTGGTATTCTTTTAGCACTTTTAATTGCTGCTGTTCCTAAAATAGTTTCAGTATATATCAGCCTTGTGCTTGGTATAGCAATGATAATTGTAGGTGTTGCCATTATTTTATTTGTAATAAATTTAAAAATAATGAAATAATTATATAAAGAAAAAGAGCTTTCAAGAAGCTCTTTTTTTATTGTATTATCAAAAGTTCTTGAGTATTAATTGTAAGGAATAAATATAATCTTATAACACAAAAGTCATACTGAGCCTGTTTATGAATGTAAATTGATTTTTTCTATAAATTCATTATAAAAATCTTTCTGGTCATATATTTTAATAAAGCCTTTTTTTTCTGTTATAAGAAAAGCAAGCCTTTCATCATCATATATATCATATCTGTATTGCTGTGGCAGCATTTCTGGAAGAACTCCAGCATTGCTTGATATTACAGGCACACCACATGCCATAAACTCCATAGCAACCCTGCATACCGCTTCACTTCCTAAGGAAGATATTACCCCTAAATCTGATGCATTCATAATTCCTGTAATATCATCAACTTTACCAGTAATAATAGTAATATCATTTAATCCGTTATCTTCTACCATTTTCTGCATCTCATCAAGTTTAATATTTTCAGGAAAGCCAGCCAGCATAATCTTTAATTCTTTTAAACCATTTTTATATGCTCTGCTGCATGCTTTTAAAAAAACATTATGACCCTTTACTGGGTCAAACCTGCCAACAACACTTACTACAAAATCATCATCTTTAAAATTATAGTGCTGCCTTACATTTATGCGTTTTTTATAATCTTTATAAAAAACACTTCTATTTACTCCGCCATATATAGTATCAATATAATTTGCATTTGTTTTAAGTTTTTCTATAAAGAATGTTCTTATAAAATCTGCAGAAGTAATAATATGATTACATGCAGTATTATGAGTAAACTTACTAAATATATCAGTTTTTGGCGGCCTTACATCGCCCCGCACTCTTATAAGTTTATACTTTCTTCTAAATATAAACTTATCAAGAGCGATTATCCAAAACATTTCTCCCCTGTGGCATACAAGAGTATCTGCATCAATGTCCTTAATCAACTTATGTATTTTTCTAAGATTTTTAAAAAAGTCAAAAAAGTTATTAGAAGTAAAAGGTGCTTCAACAGTCTGCACCCCTAATTCTTTTGCTTTATTAATTACAGGAGAATCAGGCAGCCCTGCTGCAGCTGCTCTGTCACCTGCAAGTATACCACTTTCTATTAACCTTAGTGCATACCATGCGGTAGCATTAAACCACCGCACATTGATTAAATGGACGATATTCATATTAGTCGTTTTGTTTTCTTAAATATGTTGGTATTTCAAAATAATCTTCATTTAATCTGCTGCTTATACCTTGCAGATTACGGTCTTCTTTTGATATTTTTTTAAGTTTATCCTGCATACTTGTAACAACAGCACCAGTTGGTTTAGCTTTTTTAATTTCATCTACTTTTGTTAAATTTTCATGACTTTTTGTATTATTAATACCTGTTGCAACAATTGTTACAGATATAGTTCCATCAGTCCTGTTGTCATATAAAATACCTTGTTTAATTAATGTTTTACCGCCTTCTCCAACATATTCTCTTACTAATTTAGTAATTTCAGCAACTTCATCCATTAATAAATCATCTTCATGACCAGAAATATTATAAAGCACTCCATGAGCACCTTTTATACTTGTATCTAATAAAAGCGGATTTTTTAATGCATTTTCAAAAGCCTGTTTAGCTCTATTTTCACCGCTTGCAGTTCCTATACCCATAACAGCCTTGCCTTGATGCTCCATA
The DNA here is from genome assembly GCF_000487995.2 of Mucispirillum schaedleri ASF457. Classification (NCBI taxonomy): domain Bacteria; kingdom Pseudomonadati; phylum Deferribacterota; class Deferribacteres; order Deferribacterales; family Mucispirillaceae; genus Mucispirillum; species Mucispirillum schaedleri. The sequence continues at coordinate 2,197,742 of NZ_CP097562.1, read as the reverse complement.
GCTGTTCTAATATCAGCAAAGTCAATATTTATATGACCACTGCCGCTAGCTATTTCACAAATGCCTTGAATACTTTGACGAAGAACATCATCAGCCATTTTTAATGCCTGTTTATATGTTAATTTATGACCTGCCTGCTGCATACCATCATTTGGAACTACAATATATGAATCAACATGATTCATTAACTCTTTTAATCCATCCTGAGCAATATTTACTTTTTCTTCTCCAAGCATAGAATCGGGAGTAGAAACAACAGCAATAGTTAATGCTCCTTGTGATTTTGCTGCTGCTGCAATAACAGGAGAAGCACCAGTGCCAGTGCCGCCACCCATACCAGCAGTAATAAATACCATATCAGCATCTTTTATAGAGTTTCTGATTTCATCAATAGCTTCAAGTGCATACTCTTTACCTTTTTCAGGTCTTCCGCCTGCACCTAAACCAAGTTTACTAATTAAGATGCATGTATTTGCACCACTTTTTCTTAAAGCCTGAGCATCAGTATTTACTGCAATATAATCTACATTTCCAACATTTGCAGAAATCATATTGGCAACTGCATTGCCACCTGCTCCGCCTACTCCTACTACCTTAATACTTGCGCCATTTTCATAAGGTATTTGTTCATTTAAAAATAAATCGTCCATTATAATATCCCCTTTTGCTGCTATTTTCAACGCCAAAAAAATAACAGCTTTTAAACTTCTATTAATATTATTTTTATTTGCTCTTTAATTTTAGAAAAACTCTTTTAACCAGTCTTTCATTCTGTCCCCAACTTTTTTAAATAAGCCGTCTTCACTGTAATCACTGCTTATAAGGTTTTGGGAATGACCTTTTTTTGCATGAAGTTTTGCAAGCCCAACTGCTGTTGCATATATTGGATTATTTACCTGATCAGAAAGTCCGCCAATACCAACAGGATGACCTACTCTCACATTTAAACCTAATACATGTGAAGCAAGCTCTTCTATGCCTTTAAAGTTTGACATACCGCCTGTCATAACAACACCAGCTGGCAGCATATCCATTAATTTTTTATTTTTAATCTCGCCTAAAAACAGCTCGCATATTTCTTCTGCTCTTAACTGCAATATTTGAGCCATAACTGATTTAGAAATAGTTCTTGGCGGTCTGCCACCAACGGATGGCACACTTATCACTTCATCAGCACCTACTAAGTCAGTTAATACACAGCCTTCTGTTATTTTAATTTTTTCCGCTTCTGCTTCACTTGTAGAAAGACCGCTTGTTAAATCTCTTGTAAAGTTATTGCCGCCAATCTGTAAAACTGCTGTGTGATAGCATGCTCCTCTGTTAAATACAGCCATATCAGTTGTGCCACCACCGCCATCAATTAAACATACACCGATTTCTCTTTCTTCATCAGTCAGCACTGCTTCGCTTGACGCAAGCTGTTCTAAATAAATATCTTCTACTGCAATACCTGCTTTTGAGCATGATTTTGTAATATTTGCAGCCGAAGAAACTGCTCCTGTTACTATATGCACATCAACTTCTAAACGGACACCGCACATACCTATTGGGTCTTTTATTTCATCCTGTCCGTCTAATTTAAACTGCTGTGGAAGAATATGCAGCACTTCATAACCTACAGGTATATTTTTAGCTGAAGCAGATTCTATTACTCTTGCTACATCGTTGGCAGTAACTTCACCATTTTTTACAGCTACAACACCATTTTCATTAAAACTTTCAATATGGCCTCCAGCTATACCTGCACATACACTTTTAATCGTTACACCGCTCATTCTTTCTGCCATAGCAACAGAATCTTTTATTGCTTTAACAGTAGAATCAATGTTTATAACAACACCTTTGCGAATACCTGTGCTTGGAGCAGAACCAAGCCCAATAACATCAATACCACCCTCTGCATTCTGGCGGGCAACAACTGTGCATATTTTTGTTGTGCCAATATCCAGACCTACATATATATTATCTTTATGAGGCATGGAGCACCCCCTTTACATATATTCTGTTATTTACAGTTAAATCAGCATATTCTATGCTTTTATATCTTTCTTTAATTGTATTTTCATATAATACATAATTATTTTTCAAAAGCTCATAATCATAAGGACAACGAAGCACTTCATTACCCATTACAACTTCAAAACTGTAATCTTTTAAGGTTATCTGTTTATCCCTAAGTTCCGGCATCTGCTCTAATATAGCAGCAAATTTCATAGCATTATCAAAATGAATTTTATTTGCTGTTTTTATATTTACATTATTGCAGGTAAAAGACATTTCTTTGCCGCTGCCTGTAAATACAAAACATTTGTTTTGCCTGTTTTTAAAAGGAAATAAAGCCTTTTCCTCATAAACTATTAAATTAACTTTATCAGGTAATACTTTGCTTGCTATTATTCGCTGCACCCATGGGTCATCTGAAACAATAGTTTCTTTAAGCCTGCTGTCAAAAAGATTAAGCCCTATAAACTTTGTGCCTATCTTTTTAATAGCCTGTCTGTCTGCATTGATTACTCCCTGCACTTCTACACTTTTAATGACAAACACATTAGTCTGCTTTATTTTATTAACTACTGTTGCAGCTCCAAAGCCTACACCAAAAACAAACCCTGATAATAATACAAGTTTGATAATGCCGCCTTTCATTATCTTATCCCCTTCCTTTATTTATTATCAAGTGATGCACTTTCTGCAATTCTTTTTACAATATCTTCAAAAGAAATACCTAATTTACTGGCAGATTTTGGCACTAATGATGTGGCAGTCATACCAGGAATAGTATTTACTTCTATTACATAAAATTTTCTATCTGTTGCAATAATATCTATTCTTGCCATAGACCTGCAGCCACATGCACTATATGCTTTTACTGCAAGTTTTTTTAAACTTTTAAGCCTTGATGAACTTAAACCAGTATCAAGCAGATATTCTGTCATACCAGCAGTATATTTATTTTCATAGTTGTAAAAGCCTTTTTTAGGTCGTATCCATATAGGTGGAAATGCCTGCATATCCATAACAGGAATAGTCAGCTCTTTACCTTCTATAAATTCTTCGCATAATACTTTACTGTCATATTTAAATGCTTCTTCAACAGCTGCTGCATAGTCTTTTATATCTTTTACTATTCTAATACCTATACTTGAACCCTGCCTTGCTGGTTTTACAACACATGGCATAAATGGAGGCTGCTTGTCATCTTCCTTTAAAATAGTATATTTTGGTGTAGGTAGTCCATAATCTATAAAAGTATGTTTTGCTAAAAGTTTATCAAAAGCAACAGCACTTGCAGCAACTCCTGCACCAGTATAAGGTATTCCCATCATTTCAAGCATACCTTGAACACAGCCATCTTCTCCGTATGTGCCATGTAAAGCTATGACACATAAATCAGGTTTTAATACTGCTAATTTTTCAGCCAAAGAAAAATCTGCATCTATTAACGACACATTAGGAAAATTTTTTAAAAGAGCGTCCGCCATATTTTTGCCGCTTTTAAGAGACACTTCCCTTTCTGCACTCATTCCACCGTAAATAACACATATTTTACTGTTTTTATCCATTATTTGCCCCTTTCTTTTAAATAATCTGCAATTATATATGAAAAATTAGTTATGCTTCCTGCACCAAAAGTCATAATAATAGTATGTTTCTCATTATTATCATCAAAATCAGATAGCGAATCATTTAAATTTGGAAGATAAGAAACATCTTTAAATCCATGATTTTTCACTTCTGCAATTAATTTTTCTGCCACAATGCCTTCAATAGCTTTTTCACTTGCTGCATATATATCTGTGATATAAAGTTTATCTGCATCCATAAAACATTTTGCAAAATCGCTCATTAAATCCCTTGTTCTTGTATATCTGTGTGGCTGAAATATAACAACAATACTGCTTTCAGGGCTTGCTTCACGGACAGCTTTCAATGTGGTTGCAATCTCTGTTGGGTGGTGGCCGTAATCATCTATCACAATATATTTTTCACTTTTATATCTTATAGACATTCTTCTCTGAACACCTGAAAAGTTTTTAAGAGTTTCTGCAATTATGTCAAACTCTATACCCATTTCCATAGCTGCTGTTAATGCTGCAAGAGAGTTTAATACAATATGGTCCCCCGGAAGCATTATTTCAATATGCCCTAAAATATCTTCACCTTTTTTAACATCATAAGATACACTAAAACCGTCTTTTTTAATATTAACTGCTCTAATGTCAGCTTGTGCCTTTGTGCCGTAAGTGATAAATCTTTTTGTAATGTTTGGTATTATATCTGCCACATTATTATTATCAATACATAAAACACTTGTTCCATAAAATGGCACCATATTAGCAAACTCTGTAAAACTTTCTTTTACATCATCAAAATCTTTATAACTTTCCATATGCTCATAATCTATATTTGTAATAACAGCAATAGATGGATAAAGCATTAAAAAGGACCTGTCACTCTCATCTGCTTCTGCAATCATTATGTTACTTTTACCATAGCTTGCATTATTGTTAGTGCTGTTTAATCTGCCGCCTATTAATATTGTTGGGTCTAATTTAGCAGCTTTGACAATCTCTGCCACCATAGAAGTAGTTGTAGTTTTGCCATGAGAGCCTGCAACAGCTACTGCAAACTTTAATCTCATAAGTTCAGAAAGCATTTCTCCACGCTTAATAACAGGCTTTCTTTCCTGTCTGGCTCTAACAAGTTCTGGATTATCATCACGGGCTGCACTTGTATAAACTATTACATCTGCATATTCAACATTTGATTCATCATGACCAATGCTTATTTTAATACCCATCTCTCTAAGCATTTTGACATTAGCATTTTCGTTTATATCTGAGCCGCTTACTTTAAATCCCATATTATGCAGCACTTCAGCAATACCGCTCATTCCAATGCCGCCTATACCTACAAAATGTATATGGGAAAATCTGCCAAATACACTATTCAATTCTACACTCCATCTATATAATTTCTAATTCTTTAAATATTATTTCGCTGCTTTTCTGCACAGGGCTTTTTTCTAAATTGTCCCTGAAAACTGTAATATTTTCTTTTATCTCATTTAAAGCATCTTTTAGTGATGCAGTCCCTGCCTTATCTTCTTCAAGTATTATGCAGCAGCCTTTTTCTTTTTCTTCTAAAGCATTATAATACTGGTGATTTTCACTTGCTGCAGCAAATGGAATATATATTGCAGGGCATTTTAATGCTTTTATTTCAAAAACAGCCCCTGCTCCAGAGCGGGAAACTATAATATCAGCATTACTCATTTCATCAACTGCATTTTCTATATAAGGCTTTAAAATAAGCCTTTCCTTATATTCATCAATCTTGCTGCCATACATTTGCACTGTTTCATCAAAAAGTTTTGCTCCACACTGATGTGTAACATTAAAGCCTAATGACATTATTTCATCAATTGATGAAGAAATTAATTTATTTATTTTTCTGCTGCCCTGAGAGCCGCCTAAAATAAGCAGCCTGCCAGTATAATCTTTTTTAGGTGCAGTATTATAAAAAACCTCTCTTACAGGGTTGCCGGTAACTATTAAGCTGCCTTTTGCATTTTTAGTATTTTCAAATGATAAAAATACTTTTTTGCTGAACCTTGCAAAAATTCTATTTACAAGCCCCATTACACTATTTTGCTCATGCAGATATAAATCACAGCCTTTTAAAACAGCAGCTATTGCAGATGGTGCAGCAGCAAACCCGCCTGTTAATATTACTTTATCACCTTTCTGCACTACTTTTAATGCTCTGCCTGTAGCTTTTATCATATTAAACAATGCTTTTATTTTGCCAGTTACAGACTGGTTCATATAAGCAGACACTTTCTGTTCTTCAAACTGACAGTTTAATGGTCTTAAAATATTCCTTTCTATGCCCCTGTCTGATACCATAAAGTAGTAATTTATATTATTTTTTTTTAACTGTTCACTAATTGCAACAGCAGGATATAAATGCCCGCCGGTGCCGCCACCTGCAAATATTACTTTCATTGCACTTCTGCCTCATCTATTGACCTTAAAATAACACCTATGAAAAACATTGTAACCACAAGTGCTGAGCCGCCATAAGAAACAAAAGGCAGTGTTAAACCTTTTGTAGGAAGAAGTCCTATAACAACAAATACATGCACAAAACTTTGCACAAATATCAAAAATGAAAGACCAAATACAAGCAGTCTTTTAAATTTATCTTCATGTATAAAAGCAGCCTGTAAGTTTTTCCTGAATAAAAATACTATTATAAGAAAAACTATACTTGCTCCAATAAGCCCAGTTTCTTCTGCAATAATTGCATATATAAAGTCAGTATGTGCTTCAGGCAGAAAAAAAAGTTTTTGTGTAGAATTTCCAAGCCCTCTGCCAAATAAACCACCACTGCCAACTGAGGCAAGGCTCTGAATTAGCTGATAACCTACACCATACTGGTCCTGCCATGGGTCTAAAAAGTTTAAAAGCCTTGCTTTTCTGTATTCCCCTGCAAGCAGTGCCGCAACTAATATAGGAATAACTATACCTACTATTCCAAAAATATGGGTAAGCCTTGCTCCGCCAACTATAAACATTGTAAAAGCTACAATAACTATTAATGTAGTTGTTCCAAAATCAGGCTCTACAATAATTAAAGCTGCCAAAATACCAACAAGCAGTGTAGCTGGCAGAAACCCAGTCATAAAATCCCACATTTTATCATTTTTTTTATCTAAATAATGGGCTAAATAAAGCACAACTGTAAACTTTGCTATCTCTGATGGCTGAAAAGTTACAAAAGGAAGATATATCCACCTTTTTGCACCATTTGCTCCCGGCATAAAAAACACTACAATTAAAAGAATTAATGTTACAAAAAATATTGGCATTACAAACTTTCTGTAAAAATTCAAAGGTATTTTATATGCTGCCATTAAAGCTATAAAGCCTATAATTACATGTATAAACTGCTTAATAAAAAAATAAAGCTCATGTCTTTCAAGCCTGATTGCCTGCGGTGCACTTGTATTATATATAAAAATAAGTCCTATCATAATAAGCAGTGCACAAATGCTAAGTATTTGAAACCGAATATCTTTAATATTTATCATATACTTACCCACTATTTAGTATATTCAAGCACATACTCTTTAAATTTTACACCCCTGTCTTCATAGCTTTTAAATTCATCAAAACTTGTGCAGGCTGGGGAAAGTAATACGGTTGTGCCTGATTTAGTATTTTCTGCAAGTGTTTTTATACAGTTTTTTAAACTGTCAAAGCACTCTTCTTCTACATCTTTTAAAAATGATGAAATCTGATTTTTTATTAAATCAGCTGCTTCACCAAAATAACAAACTTTGCTTATGTTTTTATTTATTAAATCAACCAGTGGTTTATAATCACTTTTCTTATCTCTGCCGCCTATCAATAAAATAGATGGTTTCTCTATGCTTTGCAGTGCAGTATAAACAGAATCTACATTTGTTGCCTTAGAGTCATTTATCCACTTTACACCACCAGTTTCTGCTATTAATTCAGTTCTGTGGGGCATACTTGTTAAATTTTCCAACAAATCAGAAACATCTCCTTTGAAATCACAAACTTTATCTGCCATAGTTAAGGCATAGGATAAGTTTATAAGATTATGTTTTCCAAACAGTTTAAATTTAGAAGTATCTATCTTAAATTTACCAAAATCTAATATTTTACCATTATATTTTGGATAGTTTATTAAATCATCATCAATATATGTAGTTTTTATATTATGCTTTTGCACTTCTGCTTTTATTATTTCATCAGTATTTGTTACAAACAAACCATCTTTATCTATAAAATCTAAAAGCATAAGTTTTGCTTTATAATATTTATCCATAGTTTTATATCTGTCTAAATGGTCCTGTGTAACATTTATAATACAGCCTGAAACAGCATTAAATTTTTTCAAAAGCTCTATTTGAAAGCTTGATAACTCTATTACATATACATCAGCATCTTTTTCTAATACTGCCATTCCGTAAGGATAGCCAATATTTCCACATGCAGCAGCTTTTAGGCCTGCATTATTTATTATCTGAGCAGTTATATGTGTAGTAGTTGACTTGCCATTTGTGCCAGTAATTGCAATAATTTTTGCATTCTTATTCATTTCTTCATAGGCAAGCTCTATTTCACTTGTAATATTGCCACATATATTTGTATATTTATTTAAATCAATACCAGGACTTACACAAATTAAGTCATATTCATTTTTATATTCTGCAATATCTGCATACTTCTCATTTTTATCATCAAAAATATCAATACTTTCAAAGCATTTTAATCTTAATAATTTTTCTGCTGCGGCACCGCTTTTGCCATATCCTATAATTGCAGCTTTCATACTTTTACCTACCTTAATTTAAGTGTGCTTATTGCAAGTATTGCAAGTATAAATGTAATTATCCAAAACCTGATAATAATTTTCGGCTCACTCCAGCCTTTTAATTCAAAATGGTGGTGAAGTGGTGCCATTCTAAAAAGCCTTTTACCATGTGTTATTTTAAAATAACCTACCTGTAATATTACAGATAATGCTTCCATAACAAATAACCCGCCAACAATAACAAGCAGTATTTCCTGTTTAACCATACATGCAATTAAGCCTAATGAGCCGCCTATTGAAAGAGAGCCTACATCACCCATAAAAATAGTTGCAGGAAATGTATTAAACCATAAAAACCCAAGCCCTGCACCAAACATTGCACCACAGAATACTGCAAGCTCCCCAGTCTGAGGAAGATGCGGCAGATATAAGTAGTTTGTAAATGTATAGTTACTCATAATGTATGCAAATAAACCATAAACCGCAAAAGCAGTAATAGCTGGCACTGTAACAAGCCCATCTAAGCCATCTGTTAAATTTACTGCATTACTGCATGCAACTATTACAAATACAGCAAATGGCAGATAAAACCAGCTGACATCTATTATAAAATTTTTAAAAAATGGTAAAGTTATGCTTGTTACTTTACCAGAATTATCAAGCATTATTAATAAATAAACTACAATTGTAGATATAATAATTTCATATACAAGTTTTGTTCTGCCTTTTAAGCCTTCAGGGTTTCTTTTAATAGTTTTCACATAGTCATCAGCAAACCCTACTGCTCCAAAGCCTGTAAATAATATTAAAAGCAGTATAATATAATGGTTAGTAACATCTGCCCATAATAATGTAGAAATCATTGTTGTGCCTATAATCATTATACCGCCCATAGTTGGGGTACCTTCTTTTGCTTTGTGGCGTTTTGGCTCATAACCTTTTGTTATTTGTGAGAGCTTCCACCTTTTCAGCATATCTGTAACAATGTCGCCTATAAGCATTGTAATGATTAAGGCTGTGAGTGTTGCAAACATAGTCCTGAATGTAATGTATTGAAATACATTCAGAAATGTAAACTGTGATGAAAGCGGGTATAATAAATTATAAAGCATACTCTGCTCCTACTTCTCTTTTACTACTTTTACTATATCTTCAAATTTTTTAGCTCTTGAAGCTTTTACTATAACTACACCGTTTTTTATTTCTTTTACTGCTTTTATACAGTCATCTTTTGTTAAAAATATTTTTCTGTTTTCAAGCTCTTTTGCTTTTGCATAGCTTTGCCCTGTAAGGTAGAAATTAATATCAGGATAAGAAAAAGCAAGCTGAGTAATTTCATTATAAAGCTCTTCTTCATACCCTTCTATTTCACCCATTTCACCATATACTGCATATTTTGGTGTTTTATTAATTAAATGCAGGCTTTCTGTGCTTTTTATAAAAGATTCAAACCCTGCATTATAGCTGTCATCAATTAAAAATATATCACCAATATTTTCAAAACTGCCGTGTCCTTTTGGTAATTTATAATTTATAAGACCAGCAAAAATTTTTTCTTCATCAATACCTGATAAAAGTGCTGCATATATGGCACAAAGCGAGTTTTCTGCAATATGCATATATGGATGATTTATCCTAAACTCTTTTTCAGTTAAACTTGTTTTAAATGTAATATATTCGCCATGGTGCTTATATTCTGTTATTCTTATGCCTGAAAATGCACTTTCTCCAAAAGTTCTAAATTTAAAATCTCCTTTTGGAACAAATGGTGTCAGTTTTGTAGGTATAATAAATTCGCCGTCCTTTGTTAAGCCGTCACTTATAGACATTTTTTCAAACAGCAGCCTTTCAAATGTTTTAAATCTGCCAATGTGAGCATGCCCTACACTTGTAACTATTGCTGTGTTTGGGCGGACAATTTCTGTTAACTCTTTGATTTCTCCAAAATTATTTGAACCAAGCTCTATTATTATTGTGCCAGCATTATCATCTATTCCACAGCCTGTAAGCATAACACCAAGCATATTATTTTTATTGCCCTCTGTTGCATATACTCTTTCATTCTGGCTGAAAATGTATTTAAGCATTTCTTTCATTCCTGTTTTGCCAAAGGAACCTGTAACAGCTATCACTATTTTATTTGAATTATGCAGTTCATCAAACCTGTATCTTCCTAACTGCTGCATAAATTCCAAAGTATTATTAACTAATAATTTATTGCCATGCACTTCATTATATATGCTTTCATTATCCATAATAACTGCAACAGCACCTTTATCTAATGCTGTTTGAGCATATAAATTCCCATCTGCATTTTCACCGCAGCATGCAAAAAAAAGTGAGCCGCGATGCACAAGTCTGGAATCAAGAAAAGCACCGTTTACTTCTTCATCACATACTATATCACTCTTTATAACAGGAACTTTTGTTAAAATATCTGATACTTTCATTATAATGCTCCAAGATATTTCTGCACTACAAGTCTGTCATCAAAATGATGTTTATTTTTTCCTATAATCTGATAATCTTCATGCCCTTTGCCTGCAATAAATATAATGTCATGCTCTTTTGCAATAGATACAGCTTTTGCAATAGCTTTTTCTCTATCTGCTTCTACATAATATTTGCTGCCCTGCTTAACACCTTTTACAATATCATCTATTATTTTAAGCGGGTCTTCTGTTCGTGGATTATCGCTTGTAATGATAGTAATATCTGAAAGCTCTGTGGAAGCATAAGCCATTCTAGGACGCTTTGCAGTATCTCTATCGCCACCTGCTCCAAATACTGTGATTATTCTGCCGCCTGCTACCTGCCTGAGTGATGAGATGGCATTAACAATAGCATCATCAGTATGTGCATAATCTACAAATGCAGTAATATTTTTATTACTAAATTTCTCCAGCCTGCCCGGCACATTTTTAAGGTTTTTTATACCTTTTGCTATATCATCTAAACTTATTCCTAATGAATAAGCTGCACCCACTGCTCCTAAAATATTTTCTAAATTATATTCACCTATAAGCATAGAATGAATATTTATTATTTTACCAAATACAGATATTTCTGCATCTATTCCATACACTGTTGATGTATATTTTACTGGAAAAATATCTGCATTATTATCAAAAATATTAAAAGTAATTAAGTTTTCTTTTATTCTGTCTGCTAATTTTTTACCATATTCATTTCTTACATTTATAACTCTGTGTTTGCTGTAAGTATCAGTAAAAAGCAGTGCTTTTGCTTCAAAATAGTTTTCCATATTTTTATGAAAATCTAAATGGTCGCCTGTTAAGTTAGTAAACACTGCTATTTCAAAAAAAGCACCATTTATGCGGCCTTGTGCAAGTGCATGGCTTGATACTTCCATAGTAAGAGCTGTGCAGCCGATTTCTAGTCCGCGGGCAAGGCTTGAATATACAAGCTCAGGAGAGGGTGTAGTATTATCAATTTCTACAAACTCATCATCTATCATAATGCCAGTAGTGCCTATTCTGCATGTTTTCATACCTGCTTCATGAAAAATACTTTCCATAATATATGTGGAAGTAGTTTTACCATTTGTTCCAGTTACTGCCATAGAGCAGTATTTTTTCATAGGCTCATTATAAAAAGCTGATACAGCAGCAGCCAAAAGCTTCCTGCCATTTTTTATAACTGCATGGGCGATATTATCACCTAAATCTTCTTCGCATATAATAAATTCCGCCATACCGCTTTTATATATATTTTCTGCATCTTTATTAGAATTATAACTTTCACCTTTATATGCAAAAAATACTGTGCCTTTCGGATTTCTAGAATCTTGAGCAATATTTTTAACTTCTATATTTTCTTTGCCACAGTAATTAACTTTTACTGGGTTTAATTTTGATACCAGCTCTTTAATTTTCATTTGCTGCCACCTCTATTTCCGGCTCAAAATAATGTTTTTCAGTAGAAACAAACTCTGCTATCTGCCTGAAAATATTTGCAGCAGTTGAGCCGCCATATATTGAGCTTCTAGGTGATTCATACACTACTATCATAGCTACTTTTGGATTTTCTGCAGGAAAAACTCCTGCAAAACTTGCAGAATAGTTTTGAGTAGAATAAGCACCTGCTTTATTATCATACACTCTTGCCGTTCCTGTTTTACCAGCTATTTTTGTTAATTGAGTTTTTGCTTTCTGCCCTGTGCCGTCTTCAACAGTTTTCTGCATTAAATCAAGCATATAGCTTGCAGTTTCCTTTGATAAAACTTGAGTTTCAACATGCTCTGGTATCGCTATCTCATTACCCCTTACTATTTTAGATATTATTTTAGGGTTTACCATTATGCCATTATTTGCAAGAGCCCCATAAAAACGAACTACCTGCAATGGAGTAACAAGGACTTCATAACCTATTGCCATAGAAGTAAGGCTTGTTTTTGACCATGCTGAAACAGGCTTAATAATACCTGCTTCCTCGCTTGCTCCATATATACCAGTTTTATCGCCAAAACCTGATTTTATTAAAAAATCATAAAAACTCTGCTTATTATTATTTTCATTTCTAATAAGCTGAGTCATACCAATATTACTTGAATGAGTAAAAACTTCATCAACAGTTAATGTGCCGTAATATTTTGTATCAGAATAAGTATATTTTCCAATAGTTATTTTTTTACTTGTATCTATCAGCCTGTTTCTGTCAAGCTTATCACTATTATGCAGATAACTGAATGCTACAGATTTAAAAATAGAGCCGGGCTCAAAAACATAATTAAAACTGTGGTTGCTCCAGTATGCACTTGGATATTTCCAGTAAATATGCGGGTTAAAGCTGTTTACATTAGCAGAAATTATTATTTCCCCAGTTTTTATATCCATTGCTACAACAGAGCCATTTTTTGCTCCAAATACTTTTGCACCTTCTCTTAATATATGCTCAGCTCCAGCCTGTATTCTTGATGATAATGTTAAATATACCTGAGTATCAGGCTTTGCAAGCTCTCCTTTATCTTCAAAAAGAATAACTTTTCTTCTAGAATCTTTTATACTTGTAACATTTATTTTTTACCTTCTAATTTACTATTTAAAAAGTATTCTATACCACTTCTGCCAATATTATCAGAGCCAGTAAACCCCACAATATTTGCCATCAAAGAGCCTTGTGGATAAAATCTTGCATCTTCAACAAAATATTCAAGACCTTGAATCTTACCCGCAAGTTTTTCTGCTTTTTCTAAATCTATCTGTCTTGCAATCCATGTAAATGAATCTGTTTCTTTTAATGCTTTTTTAGTTTTCTGGCTTACTTTTATGCCGTTTTCTTCTAATGCTTTGAAAAAATTATATTTATTTGGTATATTTTTTCTATAAGCATAAAGAGAGCCTGCACTTTTATTCCTTGCTAAAAGCCTGCCGTCTTTGTCATAAATATATCCTCTGTCAGTAAATACAGACAGTCTTGGATCACTCTGAACTTCCACCATTTTCTCATATTTCTCGCCCTGTATTACCTGCAAATAAAAAAGCTTGAGAAATACTATTCCAAATATAACAAATGAAAATATGCTGAAAAGCTTAAATATTGTGCTACTTTTGAACATAATAAACTTTACCGCCTACTGGAAAAATAAAGTCCATTTCTTCTGCCTTATTAAAAAGCACTTCCCACCTTAAAGCATCAGAATATTTTTGAGAAACTGCTTCATAATGCAAAGATTTTCTATCAAGCTCATTAGCAAGCTCTGATATTTTATAACCTTCACTTATACAGTGCTGACGAAATATCATAAGTATTGCCATACAAAATACGAAAATTAATGTGCTGATAACCATAACAGGGGCAAGTGATATACCTATGCCCGATACTCTCTCTTGACTTATTACTCTCATTATATTCTCTCTCCTACCCTTAATTTTGCACTGCGTGAAAGAGGGTTATGCATTACCTCTTTCTCGCTTGGAACAATAGGTTTTCTAGTTATTACTTTCATCTCTGGCTCTTTACCACATACACATACTGGAAAACTGTCAGGACATGTGCATGGTGCTGCATAATGATTAAGCCATTCTTTTACTATTCTATCTTCTAATGAATGGAATGAAACAGCAGCAAACCGTCCATTAGTTTTTAATAGAGAAGATACTTTACTCATTAATGTTTCTACTGCATCAAGCTCTCCATTTACAAAAATACGAAAAGCCTGAAAAGTTTTTGTTGCAGGGTTTATGCCTTTTTTATGAAATTTTTTAGGTATAGCACCTTTAACAACTTCTGCAAAATCTAATGTTGCAGCAAATGGTTTAACAGCACGCCTTTTTATCACTGCTGAGGCAATCTGGCGTGAAAACCTTTCTTCACCATATTTATAAATTATAGTAGAAAGGTTACTTTCAGAATAAGTATTGATGATTTCACTTACAGGTTCTCCACAAGTAGTATCCATACGCATATCAAGCGGGCCGTCTTTTCTAAAAGAAAACCCACGCTCAGCCTCTTGCAGCTGAAAGGATGATACACCAAAGTCTGCATATATCCCATCTACTTTTTCAATATTTCTGCTTAAAAGAGCAGTATCAATATCTGCAAAATTGCTGTGCACAACTTCTACTCTTCTATCTTCTGCAAACTTACTATTAAGCCTTGCAACAGCATCTATATCCCTGTCAAAGATAATAAGCCTGCCATTTTCTCCAAGCCTTTCAAGCAGCAAACCAGCATGGCCTCCACCACCGCCAGTGCAGTCAACATATATACCATCAGCAGAAATATTTAAACTATCAATTAACTCATAATACAAAACGGAGATATGCACTTATATTACTCCGAAACAATCATATCCATAAAACCTGATAAAACAGCAGCATTATCTTCTAATGCTAAATCAAAAGAAGCACTTTCTTTTTCCCATTTTTCTTTATTCCAAAGCTCTATAACATCATAAGAACCAATAACATAACATTCTTCTTTTAAATCAGCACTCTGTCTTATTTGTGCAGGTATATTCATTCTGCCTGAGCTGTTTATTTCTACAGCAAAAGCTGATGAACTTAATATTCTAAATATTTTATATGCATTTGCATTCTGCTTTGCTGCTTCATGCATATTTTTCATATTTACATCATAAACGGATTTTGGGTAGATTTTCACTATACCATTAATGGAGTATGCCATTAATGCATCATTGCCAAAGCCTGCACGCAGCTCTTCACGCATTTTTGCAGGAAGACTTAATCTGCCAGCTTCATCAAACTTATTCAGATAATTACCTGAAAAACCCACTTGACCCTCTTTATACATATTATGACATTTTAATACATTATATGTCATCCTTTCCCATTTGTAATAAAATTTTTATAATTAGTCAAGCAATTTAAATATATATTTATATATTATTTTTTTATAAAAATATTAAATAATTACTATTTTATCTAGTTTTACATAATTTTTTAATAAATATTATATATAAAACATAAAAATATTATGCAGACTATTTTATACAAAAATCCATTTACTATAACTTTGCATAAAAATATAATGATTTATCAATAAGATATAAATGCAATATCAACATGCACTGTAGTTTAAAAAATAAAATCTAATTTTTTTTAATTTTTCTTGATATATCTAGCAAATAACAACATTTGTTCTATATATTTTTGATTATTTTTTAAGCAATATGAACAAATTTAATCAACAAATATATTCATCAACATAAATCTTTTTTTGCACAAAAAGCTAAAAAGCATTTTTCACTATAAAATTATTATTTTACTTGCAAAATATTAAAATGTAGTTTATATTTATGATAGTAAATTATATCATCAGGTTGATATTAAGGCAGCACGCCTGATTTCTTCCACTATTTGCGGAGAAATTATGAGTGTTTCTGCTTTAACTAATTCTTTTTACAATTATGTTCCTGTTACTTCATCTCAGTATGAAACATCAAGCAATAAGAATGTGTCTAACACTCAAACACAAGAAAATATTAAAGCAACAGATGAAAAACAAACACAAAATCAAATAATATCAAATAGTTATGAAGAAAATAATAAAAATACTTTAAGTAATAATTCTGATGATAATAAAAATATATCATATTTTACTGGTGAGGAAATACTTGCATCAAGACCAGAAAAAAGCAGTAACTCTGATAAACAGCTTACAGAAGAAGAACAAAAACAAGTAGATAAACTTAAATCAAGAGATAGAGAAGTGAAAACTCATGAGCAGGCACATATTGCAGCAGGCGGTTCTTATGTTAAGGGTGGTGCAAGCTATGATTATCAGACTGGACCAGACGGGAAACAGTATGCAGTTGGCGGCAGTGTAAATATAGACACTTCCCCTGTTGCTGATGACCCAGAAGCAACTATTGCAAAAGCACAGGTAGTTATCAAAGCAGCTCTTGCCCCTGCTGATCCATCAAGTCAGGACCAAAAAGTAGCCTCAGAAGCAAGACAGATGATGAATGATGCAAGAAAAGAATTAAACAGCCAGAAAAATACTGAAATAAGTTCAAAAGAAAACACAGAAAATACAACTGCCAGCATAAATGAAAATGAAAGCAAAAAAACTACTGTAAATATTGATGAAAACACATATTCATCTGCAAGTGCAAATGTTTCTTCAAAAGAAAATATGGAAAAAACTAATACAGATAATAATATGGCAGCAGCACAAACACCAGTGCAGAATACAAAAGAAAGCAGTATCACATCAGTAAAGCAGAAGAATAATCAAATAATAACTGCATCATCTTATAATACTGGCTCTATTATATCATTAACTGCTTAATATTATAATACCTGTGGATATGTAGACCTATCCAAAAATATAATTTATTATAATTAAAAAACTGCAACTATGTCATGCTGAGCTTTTTAGCGAAGCATCTAGAATATAAAAACTGTAACAATTTTAAAACTATACTTATAATTCTTGCAGCTTATACAAATTAGATTCTTCGCTATGCTCAGAATAGACAATGTGTAGATTAATATAATATATGTGAGATGTGAACTTATCTAAAAATATACTTTATTATAATTATACTACTGCAAATACTATTTATTATAATTAAAAAACTGCAACTATGTCTTGCTGAGCTTTTAAGCGAAGCATCTAGAATATAAAAACTGTAACAATTTTAAAACTATACTTATAATTCTTGCAGCTTATACAAATTAGATTCTTCGCTATGCTCAGAATAGACAATGTGTAGATTAATATAATATATGTGAGATGTGAACTTATCTAAAAATATACTTTATTATAATTATACTACTGCAAATACTATTTATTATAATTAAAAAACTGCAACTATGTCTTGCTGAGCTTTTAAGCGAAGCATCTAGAATATAAAAACTGTAACAATTTTAAAACTATACTTATAATTCTTGCAGCTTATACAAATTAGATTCTTCGCTACGCTCAGAATAGACAATGGGAAAGTCTGCACCAAATATTTCAATATTATTCTACATATAAATTAATTTACTGCTGATTTTTCTTTAAACCACTTACCTTATAAAAATAAAATGTTGATTTACCATCTTTTATACTCATAAATCTATAAATATTTGCTTCCTGAACTTCTGAAAAAAATTTAGATAAATCATCTTCTTTTTCTTTTGAAACAAACACTCCTGAAACACTTCTACACTCTGTTACTGTGCAGGCTTCTGGATAAGTAAATGTATTATATGCAAGAATAGATGATAATTGTGGGTCATAGCTGAAAATACAGCTGCCATAACTTCCTGATATATCCTGTATAGACATACGGATAGATTCATACATCCTTATATTATCCATATACTTTGGTTTAAGAAATGAGTTACTGCTTATATTTGTATATACAGATACAAGCATTAAAACTGTGGTAATAACACCTATTGTTATTTTATAGCCATACATTTCATAATAATAACCAGATAAAACTAATGCAGGAATAAGCAGTGCTCCTAAATTACGAACATCATAATCATATACTGCACTAAAAATAATACCGCCTGCTGCAAAAACAATACATGATATAAATAATGGAAGCATAGTATCATCTATTTTTTTATTCCTTATTGCTGCAAAAATAATAAATATAACAGGCAGATAAATAATTATAAAAAGCAGCAGTCTGTATGCAAAATGGTTTCCAAACTCTACTGGATATTTATAAAACAAATCAAATATGCCATAGTAATGACATGCTGCAAATATCATTAAAGCTGCAGAAGATAAAATTATAACAAGCAAATATTTTTTATCAGAACGAATATCTCTTTTAATTAAGATATAAATAATCTGGTTTAGTAAAATAAGTATGCCTGAAAAATCTACACTAATGGCACATATAATAGATACAGCCATCCATACATAATATTTTACAGATTTATCTTTATCAGATGTGACCATATAAAAAGCATAAATATATGAGGCAAAACAGAATATTAAAAGTGCATTTGGTGTCATTGAAATATAAGAATAAGTAATAGATGGTGAAACAAAAAATAATATCATACTAAACCATGCACCATAAATATTTGATATTTTTAATGTAAGCTCATAAATAATAAGTGCTGAAAAAGAAATAAAAATAATAGACGGCAGCCTTAACTGAAATGCAGATGAGCCAAAGAAATCCATGCCTTTAAGGATATATTCTATTAAACCTGTTGGTGCAAGGGTTGACCATGAAAGACCCATGCTTTTTAAATAAAGATATGCTTCATCAGCTCTTACTGGCAAAACATAAGCATTCCAGCAGTAATATATTGCTGCTAAAATAATAAAAAAACCTGCCATTCTATTTGTTTTCAAAATCCATTACCCCTAATATAAAAATAAACATTATATACTTGCTTTTAAATAAATTATTTTATATCCATATTTATGCATAATACTATCCAAGATAAAAATATTTGAAATAACAGCATTAATATCAATATAAGATGGAACAGCTGCAATAGTTAATAAATCTGCAAACTCTCTGTTATTTAAATATCCGCTTATATATGTTGAAAAGTCATTTAATATTACTTCATCAATTTTTAAAAGCTTTAACTGCTCATCTAAAAGCGAAATACGCTTTTTAAATTCCCTGCTGTTAGGAAGACTATCTATAAGCTGAAAAAGTTCATCCTGTTCAATATCTCTTGAAAAATATTCAACCATTTGGCTGCTGATTTGATACTGCTCAGAAAGCCCTTTTATACGCTTCATATTTGTAATAAGATGCTGCAATTTAAGATTAGATTCTCTAATATGGCTTATATACATATCTTCTGCCTGCTGCTTTGTAAGCCTGCCAGCAAGAACACCATACATTAAATACTGCATAAACTGATAGTCATCTTTTTCTTCCATAATATCAAGCATATTAAAAATATCGTTATACTTTGATGATGAATAATCTATATTCAAACTTTTATCTCTTATCTCTGCATATAATGTGATGCCTGTTTCATAAAAATCAAGCTCTATTTCTGCTTTTTTATCCTTATCTATATCAGGCAGACTTCTTGGAGCATCAATACTTGGAAGATTATATTCAAAATTATATTTATATTCATTGACTGTGGCTTTTGTAATAATATCTGCAATAGATATTTTATTATCCTGAATTTTAAACATAAAAATCCAAGGTTTATTAGAAAAATCTTTTTCTTTGCCGCCTATTATTATAATATTACTGTTAATAGCAAGCCCTGTAAATGTTAAATCAGGATAATAGCCACGAAGCATATTTTCAGGTGTAACTGCAAAAACATCTTTTCCTTTTTTAAAACTGATAGTATAAATTGTGTGTTTGTTAACTTTTATTTCAGAAATACCAAAAGAATAACCATTTGAAATAGCTGCAATAGGTGTAAATTCAATAAAAGTAACAGCAGGGGCTGCATTCAGATTAAAATAGAACAGTATAAAACAAGCAAATACAATAACACGCAGCATAAAAAACCTGCCTAATGAAACATATTAAACAACTATAACTTATGATTAACAACTATCCTGCCTTTGATTAGATTATTATTCATTTTATCAAGATATTCATTAATTTCAAAAATAGATATTTCATTACACATAAATGAAAGAGTTTTAAGATACCAGTCACCTGCTAATCTATATAAAGCTTCCCTTTTTAAACTATGAGAACATCTAAGAGAATCTATGCCAACAAGGTTGATACCCCTTAATATTAAAGGCAGTAATGAAGATGAAAATGTTTCACTAAGAACAGCACCACATACAGCAATAGTTGAGCCACCTTTAACTGAGCGTATCATAGTATCTAAAACATCACCACCAAGAGTATCTATGCCGGCTACATATTTATCTTCTAATAGATGTTTGCCAGAATTATCTGTAAAGTTGTCTATACTAAGAACTTCTTTTGCACCCAGCTCATAAATAAAATCTTCACATTCCATATATTTAGTAACTGCAGTAACATTATAACCACATAAAGCAAGTATAGAAACAGCAAAAGCACCTATGCCGTAAGATGAGCCGCCAACAATAACTTCTTTTGAATTAGTCTGAATACCTGCTGCCATAATTTCCATAACCGAAATAGCTGCAGCAATACCATCAGAGCCAAGTGTCATACTATCCTGCATAGATAACCCTGTTGGAAGACTAACTATCCATGATTCTGGAACACGAACAAACTGACCAAATCCACCGGGCACATCCTGACCTAAACCATTGCCAAATATTAATACCTCATCTCCCTCCCTGTAATGAGTAGAGTTAGATTCAACAACTATACCTGCTGCATCAACACCGGGAACATAAGGATATGTATTTTTACGAAAAGAAGTATTTTCTCTTGAAAAAAGAACATCATAGGAATTAATTGTAGAATACATTACTTTAATTAACACATCGCCTGCTGGTAAATTTTCAGTATTTTCCAAGATTACATCTTTAACGATAGCTCCATTATTTTCTTTGATAACAAAGGATCTAAATGTACTCATTAAATAACTCCTTATTATTCTACAATAATATGTAATATACTACTACTTTAATTTCATAGAAAAAATATTATAAAATTCTGCACTTTTTGATATTATTGTTAGTATATCATATTTTTTCTTATTTTGCAATGAAGTATTTTTATAAATCATTATTAAATTATTATTACTTATTTTTATATCTGCCATATTATTCAAATATTAAAAGGAAAAAATAACTATATTGAAACAGCTGTTAGAAAAGACAGAATGGACTTATCCAAAAATAAGACTCAGGACGAGCTTGAAAGTAAGCGAAGACGAACTTGCTTCGGCAGAGCATGATTTAAAAAATACAGGGGGAGTGTCTTTTACAACGCAAGCATTTCCCGACCGAATAGGGAGGAAGCAGAAATGCGTAGCTGGACTGTATTTTTTAATAAAGAGTAAAATTGTTATGCTCTAAAAATCATTATAAATTTAGAGCATAACAATAGATTTTTTATATTTCAGCAGGTTTGTCACCAAATTGGTTTGTTCCGTCTGTTCCAGGCTGGATAAACAAATAAATATTATATAAAGGCACTAAACACCAAATTCCATTTTTATCTATATCCTGCACTCTTCTATAAGAATATCCCAATGAAGGCAAAAGAACAGCAAGAGAGTATAATGATGGTATATAAGCAAAAACAAACAAAATACTTGATAATATACCGCTTATTATAGATAATACTATTGATACTGCAATATTTACTGCGGTTGCATACCAAAATGACTTGCGAGATACTCTACCTTGAAAATTAAAATAGTTTGTAAGCATATCTTTATATGCTCCAATAAATTGAGAAATATTCATACTTTTCTCTCCTTTTAAGATATATTTTTATTTAAAATAAATATATAGTTATATATAGCTAAAATTAAAATTTGTCAAGCAGAAATAAAAATCGTTACCTGCTTATAAAATATTAATGTAAAAACAAGGTAACGATACTGCAAGTTATATCAAATATCTGTATTTAATTCAAAATGGGGATAATCTTTTAAACCTTTAAAATCTCTGCCCCATTTAATATTTATATTTAATTCATCAGCTTTCTGCATAATTTTTCTACCTAATTTTTCAAATCGTTCAATATTATTCCAGTCAAGTGGCAGCGGCACCACATCTACTGCCTGAGACGGCTTTAAATTATGCTTACTCATACCCCATTTGGCTTTGCTTTTGCCATCATAATATGCTTTTTCCTGCTCATATCTGCCACGAAAACCACATATTACTGCACATTTTTCTTCTAATGCCACCGTCTTTATAAGCCTTTTTAAATCACTATGACATGTGTTTAGTTTTTGTATACTTTTTTTGCTTAATGTATTCATTTTATTTTCCTATACAGCATCTATTTTTCTTTTAATTAATTCTATTATTTTATTTTGCATAATAATCAATAAATCAGTGCCAGTAAATGCTGCCATACCAGCAAGAGCAACTGCAAGACCCTGTTTATCAATAATACTCATTAATATTTCATAGCTTATATATGCTATAAACATACTGTTTACCATTCCCATACATAATGCTAAAAATTTTGCTCTGAAAGACCTGCCTTTTAATGTAGGGGAAATTTTTGTAATAAATCCAACAACCCCGCCAGTAAATGATACAATAAAAAGCCACAGCCACTGCCATATTTCAGCAGGCAGATTAAATGCTCTATCAATCATTTAATCCTCCATTTTTACATATTTTTAAAGCCGATTTAAGTTTTTCTGCATAAGCCAATATATTTAAATTTGTAATAACTGTATCTTCATTATATTCTGGCATTAAAGGTATATCTACACTGCATGCAACAGGCACTGATACTGGATAGTATTTTGTTACAGCAGTGCTGCTGCAGCCCCATAAAAATAATGTTAAAACTGCAAGAATGGCAGCAATAAGCCACTTTAATGATTTCATGAACCACCAGTTTAAAGAATATACTGCATATCCCTTTTCTATATTTATAGCTGCAAAATCATCTGATGTTGCTTTAATAATATCTTTTATTTTTTCTAAAATGTAATTTTTTGCTTTTTCATATAAATTTATAAAAAAATGTTTACTTTTCTCTTTCATTTAAAAATCTCCTTTGGTTTTCATCTATCATATTCATCATACCTAAACATTCTACATTACCTGCATTTTTGTATTTTTCCTGCAATGCATTATATTTTTTGTTAATATAAGCTATATCCTGCATATATTTTTCTTCTACTTTTTTCATATTAACTGCATAGTTATTTATTTTAGCATTTTGAAAGTCAATCAAACTTTCAGCACTGCTTATTTGAGAAAGCAGATATTTATTTTCTGACTGCAATTCTTTAATTATACTGTTATAAAATCCAGTTTTTATTAATATATAAATAGAAATTGATATGATAATTATTATAAGTGTAGATATAATACTGATATATATTTTATCCATTTTTGCCTCATATGTTATTTAATAATGTTATATACTTATAACAGCAGGAAAAATATGGCATGTCCGTAATGTCTTTTAAGTCATGAGAAAATATAGATAATTTAAATATATTCTGCACTATTGCAATATATAATATAGATTTTTCGCCTGTAAAAATCAGGCTCTAAATGACTATATTCTAAGTTTTTTGGAAAAGTTCAGCTGTTATTTGATGAATAAATCTTTATACTCATCCTTTGGCAGCATTTCATTTGGTCTTTCATATACAAAGATTTCTTTTACTAATATACTGTTATCTTCTTCTAAACTCATTGTTGTTATTAAACCACTAAACATTATTGGAAGTGTTATTTGCATTACATTATTATCTTCACTCCACTCAATAATATTATTTCTCATTCCTAGATAGTAAAGATAATTGCTGCCTTTTTTTAAGTTTACAGGCAGGTATGACACAATATTATCAATAACTTTATAATCTTTGCTTTCAAGCAGTCTTTTATTTAAATCAAACCTGTAGCTGTTATAGGCTTTTATAATGCTTTCTGTATTATATTTATATTCTGCTCTAATGCAGTATTTATATATCCAGAAAGGCTGTTCTTTATCTTTTAGTTTTTTTGCGGTATTTCTTATAATCTTATACTGCTCTTTATTACATTTGCCATAGCTTATTACATCATAAGTTATATTATCATAATATGCTCTTTTATCTTCTGCATGAAAAATAACACCATGCTGGTTTGAGTGATTATATAAATCAATATCCTGCTCATTATATGCAAAAACACTTAATGAATAAAATAATATAAAAACTATGTTTAATAATATATATCTGTATTTCATAGTTCACCAAGCTTAATCTAATTAGTTTAGTATGTAATTTTTTAAAACCTGCATTGTTGTAGTTATTACAATACTGTTTTTTTGTTTTTTAAATTCCAGTTTATCTTTATTTATAGTTATAACTAAATAGTTTTCATTTTCCCATGTATAGCTTACAAGTTTATTTTGTATATAATATGATATATTTTCACCTGCTGCTGGGTTTTGTATTAATATTTCAGAAACTGGCAGCACTATCGCAGATACATAAAAAAACTTATGGTATGACTGCAGTATATCTTTTGAGCTGTTATCCTGATAGCAGTTATCACCACATGATTTTAATTCACTTGTAAATTCTTCTTCTTTTTCATATACAGAGTAAGCATTTTCTATAAATGCACCAACAATTATATCAGGGTTTCTATCCTGTATTATACCATTTGTAAAATTATCCTTATATGCTGCAGGGTTTTGTATAAAATCAAGCATTTTATCATAAAGCCATGGGTTTGCATAGGGAGAAGCATATACATTAAAAGATATTAATGTAAATAACACTATTAATAATTTTCTCATTTTGCAGCCTGCTCCCAAAAGGAATTATTATATCCTTCTTCTAGTAACTCTAAACTGTCTTTTATATCACTTCGCCTGTCATACCTGTTATTACTAAATGCTTTTGAAAAAACATCATCAGATGAAATATCTGCAAAATATTCTAAATGCAGCATAAAAACAACTTTGTCTGCAATTACATCTATTGGAACAATATTTCCATTAACATCTTTTTTTTGCAAAAAGCCCGGCTTTCCTATTACCTGCCCCTGTTTTACTTTATCACCCTGTTTAACTTTGATACTGTCTTTATCAAGCTCTCCATAGCGGATAATGAAATTTCTGCCATCACATGTTGTATGTTTAACTGTAACAACATAAGTGCCTGCATAAAATCTGCCAGTGCTTAATACTTCACCATCTGATACTGATACCACATAATTTTTAGAACTTAAAAAACTGTATCTGCCAGTATCATTATACACATCTGTATATAAATCACGGGAAGCATGGAATGATTTTTTTATTAATTTTTTAGTGCGGTTTTCTCTAATGCGGTAGCTTGCATATACTGCCTGATTTGCCCCAGCCTTATCCCGCCAGTTATAATTTGCATATTCCATGCCTGTATCATTTACAGGTTTTGCAATTAATGGAAATATTACAGGACGGCTGCATTCTTCTGCATAAACTATATTTACAGAAACAAAAATAAATACTGCTAAAAAAATTTTTTTCATATTTAGTTTTACTCACTATACATTAAATGAAGCATGTTGTAGCCAAAAGCATCATGAGCCTGCCTGCCTATTACAATAAAGCCCTGCGATTTATAAAATTCTACTGCTTTATTATTCTGTTCGTTTACATCAATATATTTTATATTCAGAAACTGAACTGCATATTTAACCATAGATGAGCCTATGCCCTGCCTGATATAATCAGGATGACAAAAAAGCATTTCCATTTTATTACCAGATACACCCATAAAAGCAGCTATTCGGCTTTCTTTTCTATATACATACATATCTACACTGCTGAAATATTCAGGCAGTTTTGAGAGTATTAATTCATAATCTTCTTTTGATAAAAAATCATGAGTATGTATTACTGACTGTTTCCATATTTCTATAAGTGGGCTGTAATCTGACTGAATATATCTCTGTATCATATAATTAATGTAATTTCCTGTCTGCATATTTACTGATATATTCATCAGCTTTCCTTACTGCTTCTGCTTTGCTTTCTTCAGATAATTCATCAAAAAGTTTTTCAGAAGCTTCCACAGCATATTCACTGCCATTATGTGCAGCAACCTTATACCATGCATAACCAATAGTCCTATCCATGCCTATACTAAAATGGTATATACCTGCAACTGTTAATTGTGATTGAATATCTCCCATTTCAGCAGCTTTTAAAAAATAATGCTGTGATTTTTTTGCATCTTTTTGTAAAATTTTACCTTCTGCATACATATTAGCAAGGGTGATAACTGCTGTTAAAAAGCCACCATCTGCTGCCTTTTGTATCCATGATGCAGCCTCTAAAAGCTGCTCTTTTGATGGAGCTGTTTCGCTGTCTGCCCCTAAAACTATACCACTGTATAAATACTGTGCCTGTGCACTGCCATTTTCTGCTGCTTTTTTGATATACTCACACCCTTTTTCTTTATTAACAGGCACCTGTGTCCCAGAATAAAGCATAAGCCCCAGAGCAAGCTGAGTTTCAGGGCTGCCTTTTTCTGCCTGCTCTTCTAAAATTTTCATTTTAATACTTTTACGATTTATAAAAAATAATATCAATATTACAAGAAGAACAATCAGCACTATTGATGATATTATAATATATGTATTCATTAAAATAACTCCATATTATTTATTCTGATACTTATACCATATATATTTTTTTTGATAAAGTCTTTTTTAAAGCATTTTTATATATGCCTGTTTTATATATACTTAAATGTGCTGAAAATAATGCTGATATTACAATTAAGCTGCAATAATTATAAAAATAGTATGTATAATTATTGAAACTTATGATATTTAGATTTTTCGCTTTGCTCAAAATGACAATGTGTGAATTATTATAAAAACTTTGACTATGAGAACTTATACAGAAATACAGATTATTACAATCAGGTCATACTGAGCCAAAGGCGAAGTAAATAAATTTATCCTTTATTAAAAAATACAGTCCAGCTATGCATTTCTGCTTCCTCCCTATTCGGTTGGGAAATGCTTGCGTCGTAAAAGACACTCCCCCTGTATTTTTTAAATAACACTCTGCCGAAACAAGTTCGGCTGTCGCTCAACTTTCAGACGACTTGTCCTGAGCCTGCTTCCCCTGTCTTACTGAAATGTGAAGCACTGTGTGCCTTTTGTTCTGCTGCTTTTCTACTTTATTATTACTAATCTATATTTTTTTCCATATGAATATGTGGTGCATGCTGGTCATAATATATATCTCCCATAGGAATATAGCCTGAAGATAAATAAAACTTTTCTGCCTGTTTTTGTGCCGAAAGCTCCGCTGTTCTGCCACCCTGCTCTTTAATCTTTTCTTCTACTTTTTTCAATAGAAAAGAACCAAGCCCAATGCCCCTGTATTCTTTTAACACTGCAAACCTGCCAATAGTCCATTTAGCATTACTATTATCTGATTTAAATATCCTTGCTGTTGCGGCTCTTTTATTATTTACTTTTACAAGCAAATGTATACTTTTTTTATCTATTTCATCAAATTCTTCAGAAAAACCCTGCTCTAAAACAAAAACTGTTTCTCTAATATATCTTATATCTTCTGTTACATCATTGTAATATTCTACAAGTATATCATTATCAAAATCCATTTTCATATCCATTTATAATAATTTCTTTATTATTCATTTTTTATGCCACGGCATAATTACATTTTCACAACAGTCATATTATATAAATATCTGTGCTAAAATCTAAAATGAATTATGCCGATAAAATACTTTTTCAGTTATTTAGAGCTTGTTATATTTATATCATAGTAGTCTGGAGTAATAATGTTTCTATATTCATAGTCAAGCATATCATCTATTTTATCCTTATCTTTTAAGTCAATAGAAACTGAAACAGAGTTATTGTTATGATATACTATGCCATCTACTGCATTTATTAAATTATCTACAACAGCAGCATATCCATCTTCG
This sequence comes from Mucispirillum schaedleri ASF457, assembly GCF_000487995.2. Classification (NCBI taxonomy): domain Bacteria; kingdom Pseudomonadati; phylum Deferribacterota; class Deferribacteres; order Deferribacterales; family Mucispirillaceae; genus Mucispirillum; species Mucispirillum schaedleri. Next base: position 2,169,414 of record NZ_CP097562.1, on the reverse strand, counting down.
TCATTACCATATAAGCCTTTAACCTGATTATAATCACTTCTTAACCTGTCATATAAAGATACAGCCATCTCTTTTGTTATATTTTCTGCAAGGTATGGTTTAAAAAGTATCTGAGCAATTTGCATTATACTCTCAAATAAATCAGGGCTTTCTATAACATTTAATGAAGATTCCACTACCGTAGCATTATTTAACATAAAGTTCATAAAATCTTCATTATTGCCTTTAATATCTTTGAAAACACCAAATATACTGCTATTTTGAGCATATATATCATTTTTCATATAAACTATACTTACCTGTTTTGAATGTATATCATTTATACTGGAATCGCATACAACATTATGTGCAAGTAATGAACGCTCACTTAACAGTGTCATATTATCTGAACAATTAAAATTAAGATTTAACTTAATAAAAGCATTATTAGATTCTAAATCATCTTTTGTATAAGCAGAACGGATTTCAATATTGCCAGATGATACTGTCCTTACATCAGTTACTGATGGTGCTGCTGTAAATGATATATTTTTTACTGAAAACTTATATGGTTCTTCATACAACTCAATAAAATCAGTGCTGCATTTTACTTCCTTAAATCCACTGCATTTAAATGGCTTATAATTAAATCTATTACCATAATCTTGAGCAATATAGCTTAATTCTTCATTAATGTAATTTTCTACCATTTTTGTATATCTATTACTTATAATAAAATATACTGCTGCCAAAATAATTAAAAAAGTAATTAATGAGCATATAATAAGAACTTTTTTATTAAGCTTTCTTTTTGGCTTTTTTTCTTTAAAAGAACTTCCATTATTACTGTTATCTAAAACTGATGAATTTTCCATAAATCCTCCTTATGATTTAAAAAACTTGTAGCACATAAATATATAAAGTGCAACATATACTGCTAAAATGATTTAGCAAAAATACTATAAATCACTAACAATATCATCCATAATATTATCTATTTCATTTGATAAGCTGTTATCGTTTTTGTTCATTTTTGTTTCAATATTTTCTTTAAATGATATATTATCATTAATTTTACTGTTTATTGATATGTTATCTTCCTGTTTTACATTGTTTTTAATAAGTAATGATGAGTTATCTTTATTTAAAACTTCCTGTTTTTTAGATATTGACTGCTGCAGTTTTTCATTAATCATATCTATAATCATTTTATTTCCTTTCTGTTTTGCATAATCTATCACTTTGGTTGATAAATCTTCGCCTACTTCAGTATTTACTCCAGCATTATAATTTAAAAGAAGTCTGACTATTGCAGGGTTGCCAGTATCTATTGCATTTGCAATAACTGGTTTATATTCACTACAGTCTACATGGTTTACATCTGCTCCATACTTTAAAAGTATTTCTGCCAAATCATAATTATTATTAATAACAGCCATTTGCAGTGCAGAACGACATGCTGCATTTGATGATATATCAGGGTCTGCCTTTGCTTTTAATATAATTTCTGCAATTTCTGCACTATTTGTCACATTTAATGCAGTTATACCATCCATTTTAGATTGATAATTTACATCTGCACCTTTATTTAACAGCAGATTAACCATTTCTTTATTACTGCTTTCTGCTGCTACCATTAATGGAGAATAAAAAGGATAATCATTAGGTTTATTTACATCTGCCCCTATATTTATAAGAGCTTTTGCAATATCATTATAACCAAAATATAAAGCCGCTATTAATGGAGTTGGATTTTCGCCAACAAATTTACCATCAATAGATGATGCACCCTTATCCTGCTTTACTGGTCTGTTATAAAATCCTTTATCTATATTTTCTTTCACAGCCTTTACTGCTGGTTTAGATATATTATTAATAAGTGCCTGCTGCAGCTCTGCCTGCAGTTTATCTTTTTTAATATCTTCCTGAGTAATGCTGAAAAGTTTAAATAAATCTACATCATTACTGGCTTTAACAATATCTAAGGCACTTATGCCGTCAATATCTTTTGTGTTTCTATCTGCTCCTGCATCTAGTAATCTGGCAGTAATATCATAATTTTTTTCTTTTACTGCAATGTGTAAAGGTGTAATGCCATCTTTATTTTTTACATTGGCATTAGCACCATTTTCTAATAAATATTCTACAGCTTCTATATTATTATTCATAACTGCAAAATGAAGCGGAGTATCGCCGTCAAAATCAGGGTTATTGATTTCTACATTATTTTGTATAAGCCTGTCTAAAAATTCCTTATTGAAAAGATTTGATGAAAAATGAGCAGTTAATGGAGTATAGCCGTTATAGTTTTCCTTATTTACATCAGCTCCTTTTAACAAAAGATAATTGAAGCAGTTCATCTGGTCCATAGATACATTTTTTAAAAGGCTCATCCTATAAACTATGGTGCTTCCGCTGCTGTCTACACTATTTATATTTGCTCCCATATCAATATACCTGCGGACACTTTCAAAATCACCTTGAATGGCTGCTTCATAAAGCATAATATCTAGATTATCATAAGGGCTGGCAATAGATTTATCATTTTTATTTAAATCTGCAAGAGAATTTATTATACCGCTGTTATTATCAGCAGCTTGTTTATTTTCCTGCATTAAAGACATATCAGCTGCTGGCAAAACATATGCTTTTGCAATATTATCATAATTTTTTGGAGTGCTGTTATTTTCAATGCTTGTAAAAGGTGGTGCAGCAGTAGTATTATTATCCTGCGGGGAAATATCCTCATACTTTTTATCAAGTAGTGATGATACCCTGTAAACTGTAAAAAATACTGAAAATATAATACAAAATAAAATTACATTGCGGACTATTTTTTTATCATCTTTTGTCATGCATTACTCCAAAATTTATTATAAAAAATATATCTTATAAATCAAGCAAAATAAAAACAAAATCTGTAAAAAACAAAAAAAGGGGCGAAAACATAATATTTTCCGCCCCTTATATATTATATCTTAAAAAAGATATTAGCTTATCTATTCCTGATTTTCTTCTGGAGCAGCTACAGGGATGCCTAAGCTTGAAGCAAGCTCGTTGCCAACTGCTGCTGCTTTTTCTGCAGCTTTAACATAGATACTGTCATTATGTATACCTTTTGAATTATCATTAGCTAATATTTCATAATAATTTTTAAATTCATTAAATTTTGCATGCTGTTCTTTTGTCATTTTATCAACAACTGCATAAAGCTGCATATTTAATTTATCAAGTGGAGCTTTAACAGCATCAAACTGAGCTCTTATATCATCATACATAAAGCCATAATCCATATCGCCGTGGCATGTTGGTCCGCAGGTTGCAGCAGTTGGTAAATCAAATGCACCTCCCATGTGGCATGTAGAACAGTTTTCAGCACCATATACCCCCTGGTCTACCATCATTGATGGTGGAGTTGGCTCCTGCCCTTCTTCTAATAATAATGTGCCTTCATGCATAGCAGCAACTGTTGTATGGCAGGTGCTGCAGGCATCATTTTCTGGAGCATTTATTTCAGGATTTTTCTCTCTTTCTGCATTATGACATGCAAAGCAGTCTTCCATTTTAGTTCTGTTTTGGAATTCACCACCATGAGCAACACCCATGTGACATTCTATACAGCTTAAACCAAGAGTATTAACATGATTATCATGGCTGAAAGAAATATTTGGCATTTCATCATTATATATATCTCTTAAACCATTAAGCTCTCTAAATTCTGGGTTTTTAACTGCATCTACTTTACGCATTTTCACACCAAAGAAAGACATAAATGTATTTTCTCTAATTCGTTTATTTTCATCATCAGAGTGGCATATTAAACACCAGTCATTTGGAACAAGTTTTGCAGCATATTCTTTGTTTGTAGCACCTTCTGTCAAAATAGCCATTTTGTTTTCTTTAGAATGAACTATTTCACTGAATAAGTCATACATACCGCCCATTTTAGCTCTCATATAGCCAAAAAAACCCGGTTTGCCGTGGCAGTCAATGCAGCCAACATCTACAGCAGCATGTATATTTTTCTTCCATGTATGATATTCAGCACCGGCACCAGTTTCTGTTTCCACATGGCACATACCGCAGAACTGTGGAGTGCTTGTTAAATGAAGTGCTTCATAAGTAATAAAAAGCAGCACAAAAACAATACCAATGATAATAGCAATAAATGCAGATGGCTTTCTTTTTGCATAAGCTTTAATGTTTAAAAATAATCTTTTAAAACGACCCGGCTGTTTTTCACCTGCATTATTCTCTGCAGAACCGCCTGCATGGCTTTTGTCAGCACTATTTTTACCGCTGAAAAAAGCTTTTAATTTTTCTAGTAAATTTTTCATATTTACTCCTTTCCCATATAAATATCTATGTTATTTAACATTAAAAACTTATGTAAATTTTATTCATATATTTTCTATATAAAATGTATGATAAAATCAAGTAGTTTTTTATGATTTTTAAAAAAAATGTAAAAATTATGTAGGCAGTAATTATCTTAAAAAGCGGAGATTATATTTCTCCGCCTGATTTTTGCGTTAATTATCTTAATGGGCTTTCAACTGGGGTATACTGATTAACATCATGAACAGGAAGTTTTTCCTGTATTACCCATTCTAAATTATATACAGATGATATAACACTGTATCTGGCATTTGATTCTGCAACTTTTGCTTCATTTAATAAAGATGATGCATCTAAAAGCTCTGTCATAGTTGCAGCACTTTGGTCATAAAGGTTTTTAGTAACACGGTAATTTTCTTCTGCATGCTGCACACCTATAATTGACTGAGCAAGCTGAGCTTTTGATGTATAATAACTTTCTATTTTAGTTTGTAAATCAAGCATCATATTTTGCTTTGCATCTGCAATAGAATAAGCCAGTGCCTGACGAGTTCTTTTATCTGAAATAGACAGCATTGATGCAGATGCTACTGATAAAATATTCCATGATGCAGTAATTCCAACAGTCATGTTAGAATCCATTCCGCCTGGGTTTCCTGCAAATGGGTCAAAAGAATCACCATAGCCTGCATAGTTAAATGATGCATCAATAGTTGGATATACACCACTTAATGAACGGTTTTCTGTCTTTTTAGCAGCTTCATAAGACTGCTCTAACTTTTTTAAATCACTTCTATTTGCAAACATTTTTTCTTTTAATGCTTCTTCACTATCTAAAGTAACATCCATAAACACCGGCTCTATAAGCTCTTCATTTGGAGCTAACTTTCTATTCATTACTTTTTCAAGGCTTTGTATAGCTCTGGTAACGGCACTTTGTGCAGTAATTTTTTGAAGCTGTGCAGAAGCTAAATATGTTTCAGTCTGCAGCAAATCATTTTTTGCAATTAAGCCATTATCAGCAGAGATTTGGGCATCTCTTTTTTGCATTTCAAGTAATTTTAAATTGCTTTCTGCCACTTCTAAATCACTTTTTGCTTTTAATACATTAATAAATGCAAGCTGAGCATCAAGAATAGTCTGATAAGATACAGCATCTAAATCAGAAACTGCCATATCTCTGTCAAGCCTTGCCAGCTGATACCCAAATAAATCAGATAAGCCGTTAAATAAGTTAAGGTTTGCATAAGCACTGAATGTTGATAAATCACCTTCGGTTTTAGTATTGAGAGCTTTTGTTTGATCTTGCCATGAATATTGATAATTATAACTAACACCAATTGATGGCATAAAAATAAGGATAGCATTATCAGCTGCTAAATTTTTAGCTTTTACTGTATACTGTTTACTTTTAATATTATTGTTTGTGTCAAGAGCTAATGTAACTGTTTCATCAATAGTCAGTGCAGATGCTGTTAATGGCATAAAAGCCACAGCAATAATTAAAATAAGGTATCTAAGCATATTATCTCCTAATAAAAACTGAAATTTATAAATTACATAAACTGTATAAATTTGTCAATCAATTATATTGCATAATGCACACTGATAACAAACTCTAATAAAATAGTTGCAATTATGAGTAAGACATTTTATAGTTATTAAAGTTCTATATAATTTATAAACTATTCAGAAGATATTAATGTATTTATTAGTCTTTTTGCAAGCAGTAAAATTAGAAATTCAATAACAAATAAGAAGAATGTGTTAATATATAATGCGGTGAAATTATGAAAAGAAAGAAAAATACACGATTTAATCTTAAACCAAGAACTGTTGCTGTGATTATTATAGCGACAATTATAGGCAGTATGGGTGGGTTTTTAAATGACACATTGTATGATTTTTCAGCTGTAGATGAGAATAAAATCACAATAAAACATATCAATTCAATACATGATGGTGATACAATAAATATTACCACACATAATAATAAAAAAGTGAAAATAAGGCTTTATGGCATAGATGCACCAGAACTGAAACAGCCCTTTGGAGAACAATCCCAATTATGTCTTGAAGAAATGATTAAAAATCAAAATATATCTTATATACCAAGGAATAAAAATAAAAGCACTGATAAATATGGTAGAACTGTTGCAGTAATATTTAAAGGAAATACAAATATTAATCTTGAAATGGTAAAAAAAGGCTGTGCATGGAACTACATGTATTATAATAAATCGTTATACACTATATTTGCACAAATTACAGCTAAAAATAAAAAAGCAGGACTTTGGGCAGATAATAATCCGCAGGCTCCATGGGATTATAGAAAACAAACCAAACAATAATGATGATATTAAATACTTAATACTCACTGAACTTACACAAAAAAATCAGATTACAGTTATTTTGAACCTGATTTTTAGCAGTTTTCACACTATAAGTCATTTTGAGCCTGATTTTTAAAGGCGAAAAATCTAGATTATTTATATTACATCAGTGTATGATATATTTAATATATATAGTTGTAGATACTTCGCCTTTCTTGCTCATTAAGACGGGATAAGTCCATAACATATATTTATATTTACATTTTGAATATATTTTTATAATATGTATCAAGGTGATACTATGGATAAAAAAGAGCTTACAGAACAGGAAATTCGCACAAGATATATCACACCTGCTGTTAAAAATGCAGGCTGGCAAGAACACCAGATAAGAGAAGAATACCAGCTTACAGCAGGCAGAGTTATTGCAAGACACAATACATGTATCCGTGATACCAATACTATTAAACGGGCAGATTATGTGCTGTTTTATAATTTTCATACACCTATTGCAGTAATTGAAGCAAAAGACAATAAACATAAAATATCAGATGGAATGCAGCAGGCTTTAGGATATGCAGAAATGCTTAATATTCCATTTATATTTTCATCAAATGGTGATGGGTTTATTTTCCATAATAAATACTCTGGTGAAAATGAAAAAATAGAAAAAGAAATCAGCCTTTTAGATTTCCCATCCCCTGATAAACTTATGGATATATATAAACAATATAATAATATAGACAGTGCAAAAGAAAAACAGTTAAGCTCATCATATTATACTGAAAATGATAAAATCCCTAGATATTACCAGCTTAATGCCATTAATAATACATATAATGCCATAATTAATGGAGAAAAAAGAGTTTTTCTAGTAATGGCAACAGGCACAGGCAAAACTTATGTAGCTTTTCAAATTGCATGGCGGCTGTGGATTGCAGGCATTAAAAAAAGGATACTATTTTTAGCAGACAGAGAAGCTTTGCGTAACCAGACTTACACCGGTGATTTTTCTCCATTTAAAGAAAATATGACTATTGTAACAAATAGAAAGGTTGATAAATCTTACCAGATATATTTAGCGTTATATCAAAGTATTACTGGACAGAATGATACAAAAAATATATTTAAGCAGTTTAGCAAAGACTTTTTTGATTTAGTAATAGTTGATGAGTGCCACAGGGGCAGTGCCAGCGAAGACAGCCAGTGGCGAGAAGTATTAGAATATTTTGATAGTGCTTCTCAAATTGGTCTGACCGCCACACCAAAAGAAAATAAAGAAGTATCTAATATTTCATATTTTGGAGAGCCTGTATATACATATTCTTTAAAACAGGGTATAGAAGTGTAAGAGTATAAGACATATGTTACAAAAATAAGTATAACAAAATACCTCTTAGTATATAGTATAAAATTAAGCAAAAAACTAAACTAAACTAAGAGGTATAACAATGAATAAAGTGATAATAACAGAAGAAATGCGATTTCGTCAACGGTTATGTGAGTATGCATTAAAAAAAGGAGCAACGAAAGCAGCCCGCAAATATCAAGTGAACCGTATGTTTGTATACAGGCATTTAAAGAAATATGATGGAACAGTTCAGAGTTTATCTTTTAAAAGTCGTAGACCAAGAACCAGTCCAAATAAGCATAGTAAAGAAGAGCTTGATTTAATATTTAACACATATGCCGAGCATGGTTTGTATGGTAATGCGGAGGTATATGTCAGACTTCTAGAAATTGGTTATAATCGTAGTTTTGGCAGTATGTGTATGCAGATAAGGAAGAAAGGCTTAAAGTCATTAAACAAGTCAAAAAAGAGCTATACAAGATATGAACCAATAACAGGTCAGTATATAGGCGACAAGGTTCAGATAGATATAAAATATGTTCCACAGGAATGTATAATGTTTTCCAGCTATGGTAAAAAATATTATCAGATAACAGCGATAGATGAATACAGCAGAATGAGAATATTAGAAATAGTAGAAGAAAAAAGCACATTTGAAACAGGTAAGTTTTTAGACGAACTGGAAAGTAAATTTGGCTTTCCACTAAAAACAATTCAAGTGGATAATGGCTATGAGTTTGTAAATGATAAGGAAGTTACAAACAAGAAAAGCTATTTTGAAGAGACAGCTGAAAAGAAAGGATATACTATTAAACGAATAAGACCTTATTCACCTTGGCAGAATGGAAAGGTGGAAAGAAGTCATAGAGAGGATGGAAAAATTTTATATGCAAATAATAAATTCTATTCCAAAGATGAATTAATTAAGGCTCTTAAACAGCATGAAGATAGATATAATAATACTGCTAAAACATGCTTAAATTTTAAATCTCCATATGAGATTGTTATTGAAAATAAATTATTGCTTGATTTATATTAAATTAAGATTTATTTTTTATTAAAAATGTAACATATGTCCTGTTAGTTAAGATATTCTTTAAAACAGGGTATAGAAGACGGCTTTTTAGCTCCATATAAAGTAATACGCATAATATTAGATAAAGATGTGGAAGGGTTTAGACCAGAGCTTAATCAGAAAGACAAGTATGGCAATTTAATAGAAGATAGAGAATATAATGATAGAGATTTTGATAGAACACTTTTTTTAGAAAAACGAACAGAAACTGTTGCAAAATATGTATCTGACTATTTAAAAGCTCATAATAAGCGAATGGCAAAAACAATATTTTTCTGTGTAAATCAGGAACATGCTGCCTTTATGCGTCAGGCTCTTGTTAATGAAAATGCAGATATGGTCAAAATTAATAATAAATATGTTATGCAGATAACAAGTGATAATGAAGAAGGAAAAAACCAGATAGAAAACTTTTGCAATAAAAACTCAAGCTATCCAGTTTTAGTCACCACATCTAAACTTTTATCTACTGGTGTTGATACTAAAACTGTAGAGTTTATAGTAATAGACAGTAATATAAACAGTATAATAGAATTTAAGCAGATTATAGGCAGGGGCACAAGACTTGTGGAAGAAAAAAACAAGCTGTATTTTACTATAATTGATTTTAGAAATGTTACACGGCTTTTTGCTGATAATGCTTTTGACGGCGAACCACTGCAAAGTGAAGAATATAATATAACTAAAAAAAACAAAGAGTATGACTTTTGTAATGAATATGTAAACACAGTAGAAACTGCAGAAAAAGAAGAAAAGAAAGGAACTTTACTGCCACCAGTTACTAATGAGCCTAAAAAATACTATGTTGATAATGTGGAAGTATCAGTATTAAAAGATTTAGTAAAATATTTAGACTATAATGGCAAACTTATAACAGAATCTTTTAAAGATTATACAAGAAAAAATATAAAAAATAAATATGCTACTCTTGATAATTTTTTACAGGCTTGGAACAGTGCAGAGAAAAAATCTATAATAATAGATGAAATGGAAAAAGCTGGTATATTTATAGAAGAATTAAAGGCAAACACAAAAAGAGATTTAGACCCTTTTGATATGCTCTGCCATATAGCTTATGATAAACCGCCATTAACTAAAAAAGAGCGTATAGCAAATGTAAAAAAACGCAACTATTTTGCAAAATATGGGGCGAAAGTGCAGGAAGTTATAAATGCACTTCTTGATAAATATGCAGAAACTGACATAATAAATTTAGAAACGATAGATATATTAAAACTGGAGCCAGTAAATAAAATAGGCAGCCCAATGTATATATTAAATAGAATATTTAAGGGTAGAAAAAATTTTGAAAATATTATAAAAGAGCTGGAAAATGAAATTTATGCAGCATAAGGGGTAAAAATGGCAATATCAGGCTTAACAAAAGCGTTAAAAGATATAATGCGAATGGATGAAGGTATAAATGGCGATGCTCAATATATAGGGCAGATTGCATGGCTTTTATTTTTAAAAGCTTTTGATTATAAAGAGCAGGAATGGGAACTTTTAGAAGATGACTATAAACCTGTTATGCCAAAAATCTATCAATGGCGTAACTGGGCAGCAGATGATGAAGGTATTACAGGTAATGAGCTTTTAAAATTTATTGAGCATATGTTTGATGATATTAAAGCCCTTGAAACTTATCAAGATATCACAAAACGCAAATGGCTTTTAAAAACTACAATAAATGATGTTATAAATTATATGAAATCTGGCACATTACTCAGACAGGTTATTAATAAATTAAATAAAGAGCTTGATTTTACGGCTATGCCTGATTTCCATTTATTTAATGATATATATGAAACAATGCTTAAAGACTTGCAAAGTGCAGGCAAATCTGGAGAGTTTTATACACCAAGACCTGTTACTAAGTTTATAGTAGAAATGATTGACCCAAAGATTAATGAAAAAGTGCTGGACCCAGCATGCGGCACTGGCGGTTTTTTAACAAGTGTCATAGATAGATATAAGATTAGCACTCCAGAAGATTATAAACTGCTGCAATCAAATATTAAAGGTATAGAAAAAAAGCCATACCCCCATATACTATGTGTTACAAATTTAATACTGCATAATATAGATGTGCCAAATATTATAAATGATAACACTCTTCGCACCCCAGTTGCAGATTATAACGATAATGAATTAGTAGATATTATTGTTACAAACCCACCTTTTGGGGGAGCAGAAGAAGATGCTGTTACAAGCTCTGTGCCAAGTAATTTAAGGTCAAAAGAAACTGCCGATTTATTTATGGTGCATATTATGTATTTATTAAAAGAAAATGGCAGATGCGGTCTTGTCCTGCCTGACGGCTTTTTATTTGGCGGTAATGTTAAAACGAGTATAAAAAAGAAACTTTTAGAAGAGTGCAGCCTGCACACTATTATAAGGCTTCCAAATGATGTTTTTGCACCTTATACAAAAATTAACACTAACCTTTTATTTTTTGAAAAAGGCAAAAAAACAGAAAATATTTGGTATTACAGGCTTGAAATGCCAGAAGGATATAAACATTTTTCTAAAACTCGCCCTATGCTTGATATTCATTTTGACCCAGTGCGTGCATGGTGGCACAACAGAAGAGAAAGTGAAGTATCAAAACTTATAAGCATAGATGAAATTATTGCAAATAATTATAACCTTGATTTCTGCGGATTTCCACATTTGGAAGAAGAAATATTAAACCCTTATGAGTTTATTGATAACTATATAAATACAAGAAAAGAAATATCAGAAAATATTGATAATCTTTTAAATGATATTATTACAACAATGCAAAAAAATAATGATTAAAACAGAGCAAAAATAAAAAGATTTTTCGCCTGTTTACACATGCTTAAAATGACACTTGTTGTCACTGTAAAAGAATGTGAATAGTCTGAAATCTTATTATTGAAATCACACAGCATAAATGTATAAATACAGCAGGAAAAATATGAATATAAAAAATTTAAGAAAATCTATTTTACAGTATGCAGTAGAAGGAAAATTAGTGCAGCAGGATATTCAGGATGAGTCTGCAAGCATACTTTATGATAAAATTATAAAAGAAAAAGAAAATTTAATAAACCAAGGTCAAATAAAAAAAGAAAAACCACTGCCGCCTGTAACTGATGATGAAATACCCTATAATATACCTGAAAGCTGGAAATGGGTCAGGCTGGGGGAAGTGTGTGTGATTAAACGAGGAAGTGGATTAACTAAAAATGATTTTACTAATAATGGTATTCCATGTATCCATTATGGACAAATACATAAGTATTATAAATATTCAACAAATACTACTATAACATACACATCGGAACAAATTGGAAATAAACTAAAAACAGTTGAATACTCAGATATTATTATGGCAGTTACAAGTGAAAATATGAATGATGTATGCAAAAGTATTGCATGGCTGGGTAATTATCCAATAGTAACTGGTGGACATACCGCAATTATAAAACATTCAATAAACCCATTGTATTTAATATATTTATTTAATTCTAGCTGCTTTCAAATACAAAAAAATAAAATTGCAAAAGGAATGAAAGTTATTGAAGTATCTTCTGAAAAATTAAAAAACATAATTTTCCCACTTCCGCCACTCAAAGAACAGGAAAGAATTGTGAAGAAAGTTGATAAGCTTATGGCTTTATGTGATAAATTAGAGCAGGAAGAAGAAAAGTTACTATCATTAGATAAATATTTTGCAGACAACCTGCCAAAATCTATTTTACAGTATGCAGTAGAAGGAAAATTAGTGCAGCAGGATATTCAGGATGAGCCTGCAAGCATACTTTATGATAAAATTGTAAAAGAGAAAAAAAATTTAATAAACCAAGGTCAAATAAAAAAAGAAAAACCACTGCCGCCTGTAACTGATGATGAAATACCTTATAATATACCTGAAAACTGGAAATGGGTCAGACTGGGGGATATTGCAGTAATAAATGGAGGATATGCTTTTAAAAGTGTATTATTTAAAAAACAAGGTATCAGAGTTATACGCATCTCTGATTTCAATGAAGATGGATTTATAGATAAGAATATAGTTAGATATGAGTATACTAATAAACTTGATGAATATATTTTAAATAAGAATAATATAATTTTATGTATGACAGGGGGAACAGTTGGTAAAAGTTTATTAATCAAGGAAATAACAGAACCAATGGCAACAAATCAACGAGTTGCAACAATAAAAATTAATACAATAAAAGAACAGTATATACATTATGTAATATTATCAAACTTAATACAAAACATAATACAAAAAGAAAAAATATCAACTAATGACAACATTTCATTAAATACTATCAAATATTTTTTAATCCCACTTCCGCCACTTAAAGAGCAGGAAAGGATTGTAAAAAAAGTTGATGAACTTTTAACCTATTGCAATAAATTAAAAGATATTATATAATTTTTTTGATTTTTACTTTTTTTACTGGTATTTATTATTAATAATTGGAGTAAATGATGCAGGAATATAATCAATATAATGAATCTATAAATGAAGATAGTGAAAAAGAAATTAATCAAGAAATGGAAAAATTAGATGAAGAAGAAGTTATTAAATTTTCTTCAAGCAGTAACCCATATCCTGCAAAAGTAGAATTTTCAAAAGAGCAATTTTCTCTTTTTGAAATCAATAGAGCAATTAATGAGTTTAAAGAAATAAACTTAAATCCTGAATTTCAGCGAAATAAAGGACTTTGGGATAGAAAAAAACAATCAAGGCTAATAGAATCTATTTTAATGGGTATACCATTACCTTTATTTTATTTTGCAGAAAATAAAGGTGGTGGATTAAGTGTTGTTGATGGTTTACAAAGGCTGCATACAATCACAGAATATTTTAAAAATGAATTTAAACTACAAGATTTGACATATATTGATGGTGTAAAAGGAAAATTGTTTAAAGATTTGCAACGAGACAACCAAGCAAGAATAGAAAGATACCAAATACAAGTATATGTTATGAGTGCAGATACTCCAGAAACAGTTAAATTAGATATATTTGAAAGAATTAATAGTGGAGGCACTCCACTTAATAAACAGGAAATGCGTCATGCTCTATATAAAGGTAAATCTACAAAATTATTAAAAGAATTAGCAGAATGCGATGAATTTAAAAAAGCTGTTACATTAAAATTAGACTCTAAAAGAATGAGAGATAGATATGTAATATTAAGAGCATTGGCTTTTTATTTGGCATATAATGTCCAGCTTATTAAAAAAATACCTGCAAATATTGACCCTGAAATAAATGGCAGTTTTGATAATTTTTTAGGAAAATATATGCGTATTATGAATAGTATGGATGAGAATGAATGTAGTAAATTAGAATATACATTTAAAACGAGCATGCAGTTATTATATAATATTTATAAAGATAACACATTTAAAAGAAACAGCACTTCAAATACATTTAATATGATTATGTTTGAATCGCTTTTCTTTATTACTGCATCATTACAAAATCAAATAAAGATAGATTTAGATACATGGCATAAAGAATTAGATAATATAATAAACAAAAGTTGGTTTCAATCTACTCTTGATAATTCATCAAATAGTATTAAGAGAATGAAAGAACATTTCATAAAATTATCAGATAATATTGAAGAATTAAGGACTAAATATGCTTAAAGAATTAAATATTATTAAATTTAAAGTGCTAGAAGATACAAAATTAGAAATTAAACCATTAACTATATTTTGTGGTGAAAATTCCAGTGGAAAATCAACAGCAATTATTGCATGTATGTTAGCAGGAAACTATAAAAATTATACTAGCTATATTAAAGATAGAATAATAGCTGTAAATGGAAAAATTGAATATACATTTAGTAATAACATAAACAGTTCTATAAATATAGATAATGGAGTAATACAAGAAAACCAAAATAAAAATATAAAGTATACTTTTTTGCAAGCTGATAGGGTAAGTCCTGATAAACAATATGATATTACAACTGATGATAATTTAGGAATTCGTGGAGAATATGCCCCTTATATATATTCAATAAAACAGCATGACAATATAGTTGAATTATCAATTAATAACGATAATGAAAATGATATTAATACGACATTAAGAAGCCAAACAGCTTATTGGATGAAATACATATTAGGGACTACTGTAAAAGCAGATAGACAGGCAGATAAAGTATCATTATACTATCAAGCCCCACACGATGTGGAAGCATATTCCCCACTAAATACTGGCTTTGGAACAAGTATGGTATTTCCTATACTTATTGCATGCTTAACTGCCAAAATTGGCGATACTGTAATAATTGAAAATCCAGAAGTGCACCTGCACCCAAAAGCTCAAAGCAAACTGGCTGACTTTTTTGCATTTATTGCACAACTTGGTGTGCAGGTCATACTTGAAACCCACTGCGAACATTTAATATATAAACTCTGCTATAATGTAAACCAAGGTATCATAGATTATGATAAAGTAGTATTTCAATATAAAGAAATTAATAAGCCATTTCAGGCAATATATACAGATAAAAAAGGAAGATTTGTTGATAAAGAAAATAATCAGCGTAAATTTCCTACTGGTTTTTTTGATGCAACTCTTACTGATTATTTAAAGATTTACAGGTAAAATATGAGCTATATTGTATTAGAAGAATCATTATTAAATGAATTTTTTAAATTTTATTACGGCGATAGCTATAATAAAGAAACAATACATAATCTATTTTATCATTTTAAACCATTTGTAATAACTAATGAACAAATAATAAATTATTTTTCAAATGATGATATTGCATTGCAAAAAGCCTTAACCACTCAAATTCCATATTGTGAATGTATAGATACATATTCAGAACTCTATTCTAATCAGTTCTATAAAGAAATGCTTGAAAAATCAAAATATAAAATATTACTCACAAATAACCATATCTCTCTTAATACTTTAGATTGCCATAAAATCTGCATAAAAGATAAACCTACACATATTTATGCAAAAAAATTTGAAAGCGGCAGTAATAGAGATAAAGCAAAAAAACATATTATAAGCTTAATGAAAAATGCAAACCAAATTACTATTATTGATAAATTTTTATATAAAGAAAATGTAATTGATAATTTAATAAATTGGTTTAACAAAAATGATTTAAATCAAGATATAGAATTTACTTTAAAAGGTCAAAAACAGCAATTATCCTGTAATACAATAGAAGCAAAATTTAAAAATAAAGGTTACAAAGTTATATGTCAATCAAGTGATGATGCCGCTCACGATAGATATATTATTATTGACGATAAAATATCTATTAATCTTACAAGCGGTCTTGAAAATTTATTTAAAAAAGATAAAGATTTCACTTATATTGTTTCTGAAAAATAATATAGACATTTCAGAACTACATATTTTATGCTTAAACTTTAGATATTTTATATATAGAAAAAAAGTATCAGCAATATAATAATTATGTTTTTTATATTAGATTTTACAAAATTAAATAAATTTATTATATTGTAAGATTATGAGACATATGTTACAAAAATAAGTATAAAAAAATACCTCTTAGTATATAGTATAAAATTAAGCAAAAAACTAAACTAAACTAAGAGGTATCACAATGAATAAAGTGATAATAACAGAAGAAATGCGATTTCGTCAACGGTTATGTGAGTATGCATTAAAAAAAGGAGCAACGAAAGCAGCCCGCAAATATCAAGTGAACCGTATGTTTGTATACAGGCATTTAAAGAAATATGATGGAACAGTTCAGAGTTTATCTTTTAAAAGTCGTAGACCAAGAAACAGTCCAAATAAGCATAGTAAAGAAGAGCTTGATTTAATATTTAACACATATGCCGAGCATGGTTTGTATGGTAATGCGGAGGTATATGTCAGACTTCTAGAAATTGGTTATAATCGTAGTTTTGGCAGTATGTGTATGCAGATAAGGAAGAAAGGCTTAAAGTCATTAAACAAGTCAAAAAAGAGCTATACAAGATATGAACCAATAACAGGTCAGTATATAGGCGACAAGGTTCAGATAGATATAAAATATGTTCCACAGGAATGTATAATGTTTTCCAGCTATGGTAAAAAATATTATCAGATAACAGCGATAGATGAATACAGCAGAATGAGAGTATTAGAAATAGTAGAAGAAAAAAGCACATTTGAAACAGGTAAGTTTTTAGACGAACTGGAAAGTAAATTTGGCTTTCCACTAAAAACAATTCAAGTGGATAATGGCTATGAGTTTGTAAATGATAAGGAAGTTACAAACAAGAAAAGCTATTTTGAAGAGACAGCTGAAAAGAAAGGATATACTATTAAACGAATAAGACCTTATTCACCTTGGCAGAATGGAAAGGTGGAAAGAAGTCATAGAGAGGATGGAAAAATTTTATATGCAAATAATAAATTCTATTCCAAAGATGAATTAATTAAGGCTCTTAAACAGCATGAAGATAGATATAATAATACTGCTAAAACATGCTTAAATTTTAAATCTCCATATGAGATTGTTATTGAAAATAAATTATTGCTTGATTTATATTAAGTTAAGATTTATTTTTTACTAAAAGTGTAACATTTGTCCTGTTAGTTAAGAACAAAATTAAATAAATTTATTATATTCTATTGACAAAAAAATTTTTTTAATATATATAAATATCTCTAATGCCGAAGTGGTGGAATTGGTAGACACGCCATCTTGAGGGGGTGGTGGGGCTTCCTCGTGCGGGTTCAAGTCCCGCCTTCGGCATACTATATGGCAAAGCTTTTATATGCTTTGCCTTTTTTTGTTATATAAAAATTATAATGCAGTTAGACTTATTCAAAAATTTTGGACTAAGCTAATAAATATATTTCTTTTTTACTGTAATAATATAAATCAAACCTGGATACTTCGCATAGCTCAGCATAACATAACAGCAATATTTATAAGCAGCCTTATGCCACTGCCATTCTGTAATATTGACTTTTATATAAAATAACATATAATTAAAAAATGTGTTTTTGGTATAAATTATCTTTTGCAGAAAGTCTGGCTTAAAAAAGCAAACCTGCAAGAGTAAGTTGTAATAGATACTATTATAGCAATAGGTAAAAAAAATTATGGATAATATAATAATAGAAAGAATTAAAACACTCGCAAAAGAAAAAGAACATGAGCTTATAAAATGCAGGCGTGATTTGCATAAATACCCTGAAACTGGCTGGACAGAATTTCGCACATCATCTATTGCCCAAAAAAGAATGGCTGAGTTAGGATACACTATTACTATGGGTGATAAAGCAAATAATAAAGATTATATGATGGGTGTGCCTTCTGAAAAAATATTAAAAGAAAATCAACAGCGGGCAGTATCTCAAGGGGCAGATGCTGCACTTGTTGAAAAAATGACCCATGGTTATACTGGATTTTGGGCAGATATGAAATTTAGTGATGACGGGCCTTATCTTGCCTTTCGCTTTGATATGGACAGCAACGATGTTACTGAAACAGCAGATGAAAACCATAGACCAAATAAAGAAAACTTTTCATCCGTCAATAATGGTGCAATGCATGCCTGCGGACATGATGCCCATGTGTCATTAGGACTTGCAGCTGCTGAAATTATAGCAAATATTAAAGACAGTTTAAAAGGAAGCATCAGGTTTATATTTCAGCCTGCAGAAGAAGGGCTCCGAGGAGCTATGCCTATGATTAAAGCCGGTGCATGTAATGGTATTACACATATTATTGGTATACATATAGGCTTTCAGGCTAATGATAGTCATACTATTATATGCGGAGCAGATAAATTTCTTGCTTCTACTAAATTTGATGTAACATTTCAAGGTAAACAGGCTCATGCTGGAGCATATCCGGAAGATGGCAGGAATGCACTGCTTGCAGCATGTAATGCAGCTCTTAATCTGCATGCTGTCAGCAGAAATGGAAAAGGAGCTACAAGGATAAATGTTGGCAGGCTTACAGCTGGTGAGGGAAGAAATATAATACCTGCTAAAGCTGAGCTTATTATGGAAACAAGGGGCGAAACAAGCCAGTTAAATGAATATATGGTAGAAGAAAGCAGGAGAATAATAGAGGCATCAGCACTTATGGAAGGCTGCTCGTATACCATAAAAACAGCAGGTGGTTCAAGCAGCGGACAAAGCAGCAGGGAAATGATTGAATATGTAAAAGAAGCTGTAAAATATGTGCCAGAATATAAAAAAGTAATAGAAAATGTTAGCTTTGGTGCTGGGGAAGATTATGCCAGTATAATGAGCTGTGTGCAGGAAAATGGCGGCATAGGCACATATATTCAAGCAGGTATAGACAGATATGCAGGTCATCATAATGATTATTTTGATTTTGATGAAAAAAATCTTGTTCCTGCACTAAATACTGCTGCAATTTCAGCATATCTTATTTTGAAAAAATAAATAAAATAAAATATTATATAATTTTAAGCCTGATTAGATAACTTAAAGTATAAATCTATTATACCTAGCTAATGCATATATGCAAAATCAGTTGATTTTTTCTTGATTTGAAAGGCTTTTTTTAAAACAAACTGCTTGACAAATAATTTTTTATACTATATTCCTAAAATATATTAATATTTTTGGGTAATAAATTGCAAAAATTATATTTTAAGTTATTAAGTGCCAGTATTCTGGCTTTATTATGTATAAATGTCATCTCTTTTATTGCTGAGTTTAATCCTAGACAGTTAATTAATCCATCTTTTTTTGATGAGCGTGTTACAGCTCTTTATTATCTGGCAAAAAACATAGTTTTAGAAACTGGGCTTAATTTAGAATCTGTTTCGCAGGATGATATTGATATTCTTCTTGAAAAAGCATCAGATATTTATGATGTTGATAAAAATATGCTTGCTGTTCTAATATCTAAACCACACCAGTATTCATTGACAGTAACAGGTGGTATGGGGCTTACAACTATTTCATGCTTTGATTTTCTTAACAGTTCATTTTCAAACCCATATAATAGTGAAGAAAATATTATGGCAGCAGCTGAAATAATAAACAGACTGCAAAAACAAGGCATGGCACCTGCTGATATTATTATTAGATTTATTACTGGCAGAAACCAAAATGTTGTAGAAGTGCTTGCAAACAGCGAATATAAAAGAGCACATTTTCTTGCAAACACATACAGGATAAACCATGCAGGACTGAAATAATCAATGTTTAATACTAACATTGTTATTTTTTTCCCTACATTTTTAGAGTGCAGAAAAGTTTTAAATATTTCTGATTTTTCATCTTACTTTTATTTTGATACTGCTGTATATAAATCTATACCAATTATCATAACAGGTGCAGGCAAATCAAATGCTGCTGCTCACTCTGCCCTTTTCTTTTCAGAATTTAAACCAAAATATCCACTTTTAACAGGAATATGCGGAGCATACCAAAACACAGGCATTAAAATAAGTGATGTTGTCTGTATAGATTATGATTACTTTGCAGATGAAGCAAATTATAATGGAAATATTCTTACTACTATTCACGAAAAAGGCTTTATTATAGCAAAGGATAATAGAGCAGAATTTCAAGTTGATGAAAATTTTAAAAAGGTTTCATCTAATACTGTTTCATTAATACCACAATTTAACAGCCTTTCTAACATATATATGGCAAAAACAAATGCACTTGTTGAAAATATGGAAGGTGCTGCTTTTGGTATAGCTGCTAATAAGTTTGGTATAAAACCATATCAAATAAGGGCTGTTTCCAACTACTGCGGAAATATTGAAAAACAGCAGTGGGATATAAATAATGCCTGTGTATCTTTAAAAAAGGCAGTAGATTTATTTATTGAAACACATAAGTAAATTTAGACTAATCTATATAATGAACTTATAAAATAAATTCAGTAATAATGAGAGTGATAAGGATAAATGTTTAAAAAAACAGTATGTCAATACTGAGATTGATTTTTAAGCAAATTATCTAAAAAATAAGATAGTTTAAATATATTATGCACTTATATAATAATAAATCATTCAGATTTCTCACCTTGAAAAATCAGGCTCAAAATGACTGATATGCAAAATTTTTGGATATATCCAGCAAATACTATTAATACTTTCTTTCAATTACAGTTTGAAGCATATTTTGAGAAATAGCTGGGCTTGCTGAAACTATTTTTTCATAAAGGTCCTGCGGTATTTGCAAAATAAATCCGGGGACCTGACATACAGCGTCAATATCATATATGCACTCACCTACTACCCCACTTTCTCCAAAAAATGAATTTACTGCAATATCTGAAACAAACTTTTTATCCTTTTCTAAAAATACTATTCCAGATAAAAGCAGGAATATAAAACCGCCATTACTTCCATGCTTAAATATTACTTCATCTTTTGATACTGCCTTTTGAAAACATTTTAAAGAAGATAAAGAGTTACGAAAAAATAATTTGTCAATTATACCTGCTTTACCATTAACAGCACTATACCATTTAATAAATTCCAGCTCTTTATAGTGGCTTTGCACATATATAAAAACTGCAAAAAAATAAAACAGTGAAAAAAGTATATATGTCCAAAAAAGAGCAATGATTAATGCACTGATAACACCATATAATATATGGTATTGAGTCCATGAGATAAACAGCCCTAATATTTTCTGTGTAAAAATCATAACTGCCACAAATAAGATAGCTCCTGTTAAAGTATAAGTGCCTTTTATTTTCACATTAGGAATAAATCTGTAAAGCATAAATGCAACAAAAACAGCAAGAATTACAGGATAGATACCTGCAAGTTTATCTAAAAATGATAAATCTATAATATCATTTAATTCTAATGTATATATTAATTTATTTAACTGCTTAATTACTGCACCAGCTAAAAAGAAAACAGTAGTTGCAATAAATATAATAGGCAAAAATATTAGTGAAACAAGGTTGTTTTTTATTAATCCCCTTTGGCTGCTGCTTGGAAATATAACATCAAAACCATTTCTGATACTTGTAAAAATAAGCCTTGAACTCCATAAAAGCCCAAAAATACTCACAATACCATATATAGAACTTCCACCCGTTAAAAGACCTAGATTTTCAAAAAACTGTTTATCTATTTCTGGATTTATTTCAGATAAAAGCTGAAAAAAGTAATCAGATACTATGCCATATCCTGAAAGCCACGAATCAAGCACATATACAAAAAACAAAGCAAGAGGCACAATAGAAAGCAGGAAATAAAATGCTCCAGAAGCTGCATGATTAATAAGACTTTTATTAGAAAAAAAAGTAAAAGTTAAATATATACGCCTTAAAAGTGTAAGTGGATAAAATGATTTAATAAGCTCAACAGGCTCAATATCTATTTTTTCTATAATCTCATTTGTAGAATAAAAATGCCTTTCCTGCAATTTAATGCCCCTGAATTATTTATCTTATTCTACTATTATAACCAAAAGATTACAAGCATAATAAAAATGGCTTTATCCAAAAATTTTTATTATATAATTCATTGTAAGCCTGATTTTAACAGGCAAAAAAGCTAAATTATATTTTATTACAACATTGCATAATATATTTAAATTGTATAATTTTTAGATACTTCGCCTTTTAGGCTCAGTATGACATAAATTGAAGTGTATGAATACTTTACTTAACTTTGTATATATTTTTATCAGCAGTATCTTTATACTACATACATTTTTGATATACTAAAATATGTCTTCCTGAGTGAGTATCTGCGAGCGAAGGAACTATAAAACATTACCATTATAGATACTTCGCCTTTGGCCCAGCATGATACAGAATCAGGCTCAGGACGAGCCGTCTGAAAGTAAGCGATAGCCGAACTTGTTTCGGCAGAGCGTGTTTTAAAAAATTCACGGATGAATTTTTTAATAAAGGATAATTAAGACACTTCGCCTTTGGCTCAGTATGATACTATAGCAGGCTCAGTGTGGCATAAGTTGAAGTATATAAATATTTTACTTTACTTTGTATATTTTTTAATGCAGTAGCATTTTTATACTGCATATATTTTTGATATACTAAAATATGTCTTCCTGAGTGAGTATCTGCGAGCGAAGGAACTATAAAACATTACCATTATAGATACTTCGCCTTTGGCCCAGCATGATACAGAATCAGGCTCAGGACGAGCCGTCTGAAAGTAAGCGATAGCCGAACTTGTTTCGGCAGAGCATGTTTTAAAAAATTCACGGATGAATTTTTTAATAAAGGATAATTAAGATACTTCGCCTTTTAGGCTAAGTAAGACCTGAATATTTAACATTGCAATTATTTCTAGATTTAACACATACTATTATTTTTTCTAAATTAACCTTTTAAAATAAAAATTTTTATGTTATTCTTACAAAGATTTTAATAAAACAGGTTATACATTATGAAAAATAAAATATATATACTTCTAATTACAGTTATATTTATAATTTATACAGGATGCAATAAAAATGCTGCAAATAGTGATAATAACAGTGCTTCATATAAAGTTGGGATAGCGGTTATTAATAACCACCCTGCTCTGCTTGAAATAGAAAAAGGTATAATTGATGAGCTGAAAGCTCAAAATATGAATGTTTTAATAGACAGCCAGAATGCTAATAATGATGCAAATATTATTAATGCTATTGCTTCTAAATTTGCGACAGATAAAAAGGACTTATCAATAGGTATTGCAACACCTACTGCCGTTGCTCTTGCAAACAGCATTAAAGACAGACCAGTTCTTTTTGCAACTGTTAATGACCCGATTGGTGCAGGACTTGTTGACAGCCTTGATAAAGGTAAAAATAATGTAACAGGGCTTTCTGACGCATTGCCTATTAAAGAACATTTAAAAATATACCACTCTATATATCCATTTAAAAAACTTGGCTTTATATATAATGGTGCAGAAAGAAACTCTATTACAATGCTTAAAATAACTCAAGAAGTATGTAAAGAAATGGGTATAGAGCTTCTGCCTATTACAATATACAGCTCAGTAGAAGTTAATATGGCAGCAGAAAGCCTTGTTTCAAGAGTAGATGCCTTTTATGTGGTAACAGATAACACTCTTGTTTCTGGATTAAATGCCCTAATAACTGCTGCATCAAATAATAATATACCAATATTTTCAGAAGATTATACATCAGCAGTAAATGGTGGTGTTTTATATGCTGTTGGATTTGACTATTATAAAGCAGGAAGAAAAACAGGCAAAATGGCTGTAGAGATTTTAAAAGGTAAAAAACCAGATGAAATGCCTGTTACATTTATGAAATATCCTGATGAATCACTTATGATTATAGATATGGACAGGGCAAAAGCTTTAAATATTGAAATACCAAAAGCATTAATTACAGAAAATACAAAAATAATAGAAAATAATAAAATTAAATAAAACAAAATATAATATAATGATTTGGAGAAAAAAATGAAAAAAATTATTATTATGTTTTCAGCAGTTTTAATGGCTGTTTCAATTTCAGGCTGTAAAAAAAATGAAAATACAGCTCAGGAAAAACTTCCAACAATAGGAATTGCAAAGCTGCTTGCTCATCCTGCATTAAATTCTGTTGAAAAAGGTATTCAGGACGAACTAACAGCAAAAGGCATAAAAGTAAATTATGACCTTCAAAACGCAAATGCAGACATGAATATTGCAACATCTATTGCAAATAAGTTTAAATCAGATGGTGTTGATGTAACTGTTGGTATAGGCACCCCTATGGCTATTGCACTGCTTAATACTTTACAAACTACTCCAATAGTTTTTGCTGCAATAAGCGACCCTGTTGCTGCTCATCTTGTGCCAAGTAAAGATAAAGGTGGCAAAAATATTACAGGAGTTTCCGATGCTGTAGATATTGAAAGCCAGATAAATGCTTTCCGCTCTATTGTGCCATTTACAAGACTTGGTATGATTTATACAAGTTCAGAAGATAACTCTGTTGTAATGCATAAAGTAACAAAAGAAGTATGTGATAAACTTGGTATTAAATTAATCAGCCAGCCTATTACTAATATTAATGAAATAAAACAGGCTGCTGAAAGTTTAATTGGAAGAGTTGATGCTTTTTATGTGGTGACAGATAATAATGTATGCTCATCATTAAATTCTATCACATCAACTGCTGCTGCAAATAATCTGCCAGTATTTTCTGCTGACCCATCATCTTCTTTACAGTTTGGCGGTGTTTTATATACTGCTGGGGCTGATTATTATGTTATAGGCAGGCTTGCAGGCCAGCAGATTATAGATATTTTAAATGGCAAAAAAACAGAAGATATACCAACAAGATATATGAAAGGTGCAAAAGAAACTCAAACTATTATTGATAATGATGCTGCAAATGCACTGGGAGTAACTATACCACAAGACCTTATTTCTGAAAATACAATATTTTTAGAAAATGGCAAAGAAGTGAAAAAATAGGGTATCACTATGAAAAAACTATTATTTATTATACTTACTGTATGCCTTGCTTTAAGCTTTACTGCATGCAAAAAAAATGAAGCAAAAAAACCGGAACTGCCAACTATTGGTATTGCAAAATTAATATCACACAATTCATTAAATGATGCTGAAAAAGGTATACTTGATGAATTAAAAGAGTTAAATATACATGCAAATATTGACCTGCAGAATGCTAATGGTGATTTAAACATTTCTTCTGCTATTGCAAGCAAGTTTAAAAGTGATAATGTTGATGTTGCAGTTGGTATTGCAACACCTATGACAGTTACTCTTGCAAACCAGCTTCCAAATACACCTATTGTTTTTACTGCTGTGACTGACCCTGTAAAAGCCGGCCTTGCCTCATCTATAACACAAGGAAATAAAAATATTACAGGGGTTATTGATGCTATACCTATAAAAGAACAGCTTATTGAGTTTAAAAAAGTATATGACTTTAAAAAACTAGGTATCATTTATACAACATCTGAAACAAACTCTGTAAGTATGGCAGAAACAACAAAACAGGTATGTGATGAACTTGGTGTTGAACTTATTGTGCAGACAATAGCAACACCTGCAGAAGTTAAACAGGCAGCAGAAAGCCTTGTTTCAAGAGTGGATGCTTTTTACTGCTTTACAGACAACTCTATTGCAACAGCAATGTCTGCCTTAACTGATACTGCAAAACAAAATAAAATACCAGTTTTTGGAGGCGATATTACTCCAACATTAAATGGCGGTGTAGTTTATGCCTTAGGGTTCAGCTACTATGAAATGGGTAGAATGACAGGCAGACTTATTGCAGAAGTGCTGCAGGGCAAAAAAGCAGAAGAGCTTCCAATACAGTCGTTAAATGACCCTAAATTTTATAATAAACTGCTTGATTTAGATACTGCAAAATTATTAGGTATCACTTTTAGTGATGAATTAATTAATTCTGCTCAGTATCTTATTAAAGATGGAAAATTAATAACAAAATAAATATATTTTTAATATGCCTGCTGAATTGTGTAAACTTTTTGGCAGGCTTTTTCATTTTATACTCTTTATAAATAAATATTTGCTCTTTATTATCAGTATGTTATATCTTTATTTTTATTGCTTTTATAAAATGTGTATAAATTATATACATAATTTTACTTTTTATATTTTAAGACTTGATTTTTATCTAAAAAAACATATACTTATAATATAAGACAAATTAAGTCTTTTTTATTCTTTCCCATATATATTAATTTTCAAATATAAACAACCTCCCCTATGTTATATTTGAACCCTATGCAGCTGTAAGCTGAATTTGACTGCCGAAGATAAATTTTCGGCAGTCTTTTTTATAATCAAATATAAATGATTTGTAAAATTATTATGATTTTTTATTGATATGTATCAGCTTTAAATATATAATTTTCCTTATTATAAGGAGTAAGTTATGAGCATGCTGGTATTAATTATAATACAAAATATTATTTTTTCTATATATACAGCATACCACTTATATTTATCTTTTTTTACAAAATATAAAAAATCTGCAGTTATTTCATTGATTATATTAATATGCAACTCTTTTATAATCACAAGAAGTATAGAAAAACTTTCAGACTATCAAATACATGATTTTTTTATTTTTATTTCTGATATTTTTTTAGGGCTGTTTATATACATATTTATTTTTTATCTGCTTACAGATATTATAAAATTAATACTGAAACTTTTTAAAATTTCTTTTATTAATCATTATATTCAGGGTATTATTGTTGTGATAATATCTGTTATTATATGTATACTTGGTTTCATAAACAGCCATCTTACAAAAGTTAATGAATATAATATTGCATTAAATAAAACAATACATACACCATTTACTATTGCGGCATTATCAGATATTCACATAGGCTCTGATATGACTGCGGAAAGGCTTTATAAAAAAATACAAATTATAAATAATTTAAAGCCTGATTTTGTTTTAATTGCTGGAGATATTATAGATAATAATATAAATGATTTTACAGAAGAATATATTGAACAGTTTAAAAAAATTGAAGCACCATTTGGAATATATGCAGTATTTGGCAACCATGAGTATTACAGTGGCAGTCAAAAAGATGTCTTATCAGTTTTTAATAAAGCAGGGTTTACAACCTTAATTGATGATATTGCATATATTCCAGAAAAGGAAGTTTATATTATAGGCAGAGACAGTCTGCGTCACAGCAGCTCATCTAATAATGAAAGAACAGATATTGAAATTTTATACAGCAAAATAGATGATAAAACAAAGCCTGTCATAATAGTTGACCATATACCAAAATCACCACAAGATGGCATAAAAATAAATGCAGATATACAAATCTCTGGTCATACTCATGATGGACAGTTTTTTCCTGTAAATCTTATTGTAAAAAAAATGTATGAAGTATCTTATGGTATGAAAAAATATGATGGATTTCACTTTTTGGTTACAAGCGGACTTGGTTTATGGGGACCGCCTTTCAGAGTAGGCACTAATTCAGAAATAGTGCTGATTAATGTAACAAACAAATAAAGATAGTGGATACAGCAGTAATATAGAGTAAAACTTGGAGAAAGTATGGGTATCATTTTATTAATTATACTTCAAAATATTGTTTTTGGCTCATATATTGCATTCAGGCTCTATCAGGCATTTTTTAAAAAGTATAATATGTGGCTTATTATTTTTATTTTTTTAATATTATTCAGCACTTTTTTAATCGCAAGAATTTTAGTTAAAACATTTGGCATACATATTCCAAACAGCATTATCTTTGCAACACATTTAATACTTGCTTTTACTAACTATCTTTTTATCTATCTTGCAGCAACAGATATTATCAGGCTTATTTTCAAACTGCTGCATACTCCATTTTTAAGCCATAAAGTGCAGATGATTATTGTCCTTGTGCTTACATTAGTTACTATAATATACGGCTATATAAATAGTCATAATACAAAAATTACAGCATATACTGTAACTCTAAAAAAAGAATTGAAAGAAAATATAACTATTGCCGCACTTTCTGACTTACATATTGGGGCAGATATGAGCCCAAAAAGACTTAGTAAAGAAGTCCAAATTATTAACAATATGAAACCTGATGTTATTTTTATTATAGGTGATATTATAGATAATAATATAAAAGATTTAACACAGGCTCATATACATGAATTAAAAAAACTAAATGCACCTCTTGGAGTTTATGCAGTTATTGGCAACCATGACTATTACAGTTCAGATGCAGAAACAATAAAAAAACTTCTAACACAGGCAGATATAAATATATTAATAGATAATGTTACTTATATCCAAGAAAAAGGGGTTTATATTATAGGAAGAGACAGCCTTCGCCATACAAATGATGATGGGAGTATGCGGCAAAATATCAAAACTCTATATGATAAAGTAGAAGATAAAGCAAAACCTGTAATAATACTTGACCATGTGCCAAAAGGATTAAAAGACGGCAAAAGTATAAATGCAGATATTCAAATTTCTGGTCATACTCATGACGGGCAGACATTCCCACTGAACTTAATTGTGCGAAAAATGACACTTCTTTCTCACGGTATGCTTGTGGATGATGGTTTTTATTATATTGTTTCAAGCGGTATAGGGCTGTGGGGTCCGCCTGTGAGAGTAGGAACAGATGCTGAAATATTACTTATTAATGTATATGGCAGTAATCAAAATCAATAAATTTGAGCTTGATTTATAAGCAAAGTATCTTATTTTATCCTTTATTTTCAAATTTTGTCCAGCTGCGGACTTTTAATTCCGTCGCTGCTCGCTTGGAAAGTCCTTGCGTCGCAAAAAACGCTCCCCTTGAATTTGAAAAACCACGCTTGGTCGCAGTAAATGCTCCCTTTGCTTACTTTCAGACGGGACTTCCTGTCCCTGCATTGTCTTACTGAATCTGCTTCCGTGTCACATATATAATTATAGATTTTTCGCATGTAAAAATCAGGCTTAAAATGTAATATTATGAAAGTTTTTAGGGAATTTAGAGCAAGCAAAACCATGCTTATTATTTAGTATGGTGAATAATAAGTGAAAATAATAGTAAAAGCAGATGAAAATTATAAAATACAGTAAGGCTGTCTTATACAGCATAAGACAGCTTTTATATATGTAAAAGGGGGAAAAATGCCCCTTAAAAAAGCCATACTACATTTTAATTAAACCTTTTTTCTCCAGTTCACTTTTACATTCTGTGCAGTATCTTGCAAACGGCACATATTCAAGTCTGCGAGGGTTTATTTCTTCCTCACATTCTATACATACACCGTAAGTATCATTTTCAATACGCTGCAAAGCCTGATCAACAAGTCTTAATTTAAGAGCATCTGTTTCAACTCTGCCAAGCATGATATTCTTATTATAAAGATTATATGCCTCATCAGCTGTATCTTGAATACCGTCAGAACCAAGTTCTAATGCTTCATTATACTTGTTGTTTAGTGCTTCTATAAGCTCTTTTTTCATAGCAAGAAGTTTTTCTCGGAAATGTTCCTTAGTCGCCTTATCCATCTTACTCTCCTACTTGTGATAGGGATGCCCTGTGATAATTGTTACAGCCCTGTATATCTGCTCTGCCATTACCATAAGACTTAGTTTATATGAAAATGTCATATCAGAAAGGGATATAAATTCACTCACTGTCTCTCGTGCCTGCTTAGACAGCCCTGTTGCCTCACCTATTACAAAAGTTATATTTTTTGAAAGGCTGCGTTTAGTATTAAACCATTCTGCAAACCCCTCACTTGTAAACTTTTTTCCGCCTGCATCCATAGCAATAAATATTTCTGATGCAGCCTGCTGTTTACTTAATTTTTCAAAATATCTGCCACCTTCTCCCAGCTCTGCAAGCTCCAGTTTAAAGTATGGCGACAGGCGTTTTTGATATTCGCTGATAAAATTAAGGATAATCTTATCCTTAACCCTGCCTTCAACTGCAAGCCTGACTAAAGCCATATAAATACTCTACCTGCTGAAAAGCTGATAAAGTATAACCGCACAGCTCATTGATGCATTAAGAGAATCTATATCAGAAGCCATACTGATTTTAAGTTTATAGTCAGCTCTTTCTAAAATACTTTCTCTAATACCCCTGCCCTCTGAGCCTATAATAACACCAAGTGGATATTTTACGATACTTGATGTTGATTTTAAATTAATATCACCATAAATATCTGCTGCAGCAATAGCAAAACCTTTGCTTTTAAATTCATCTATTGCCTGTCCCAGATTAACCACTTCGCATATTTCTGTATAAAATAACGAACCTGCACTGGCTTTATATACAGCAGGGCTCACTTTGGCTTGGTCATGTCGTGGAACAATAATATACCTTATGCCAAAGCAGTGACATGCTCTTATTACTGCACCAAAATTATGTGGGTCTTGTATTTTATCTAAAAAAACAACACCTTCTATCCGTGATGATTTTTTAAGAATATCTTTTAACTCTGTATATTCAAAATCATCTACAACACATACTACCCCTTGAGTTTCTGTGCCATATTTTTCTTCAAAAGCTCTTCTTCCCAGCACTTCAAAAGGTATGTTTATATTATCAAAATGGATACTTGCCCCCTGTCTGACAATTATCTTTTTAGCTTTACCGCTTTTTTTAGCTTCTATTACAGGGTTTCTTCCTGAAATTATCAATTATGCACCCATTTCTTTAATAATTTTTTCTGCCACTTTTTCAGGGCTTAATGAAAGCATATCATATACTTCATCAGATTGACCAGACATTGGAAACTCATTAACTCCAAAACATGTGGCATCAATAAATTTCTTCCTGCTTAAAGCCATATTAGCTATTGTGCAGTATAAACCAGTTGATGAAATATGGTCTTCATAAGTGAATATTTTTTTATATCCTGCTATTTTATTAAATGCTTCATCATTGATATATGCAGGACAAGACACATTAATCACTGAAAAATTTAAGCCTTTTGATTTTAATATATCATGCACCTGCACTGCTCTATATAATGTAGAGCCATAAGCTAATACAGCACCATCTGAGCCCTGTCTTATAATATCAATTGCACCATAAATATATTCATAATTTTCGTCAAAAAATACTGAGCCATCTTCTTTTGTAATTACAGGCACTTTTGACCTGCCCATAGCTATATGAAAATTGCCCTGTTCTTTTGCTGCATGTCTAATAACTATATCAACCTGATTAGGGTCAGCAGGAACAATGATTTTAAAATCAAATATGTTTCTTAAAAGCCCTATATAATCAATACACATGTGAGTTTTGCCGTCTTCGCCAACATCTATTCCTACATGGGTAGTAACTAATTTTATATTAGCAGAGTTAATTTCATTTAAACGCTGCTGGTTATAAACTTCATCAACACCAAACATGCCAAAATCTGCAAAAAAGCTGATAACTCCATTAACTGATGCCGCACCGGCACATACTGCTGTATGATGCTCAGATATACCACACTGAAAGAAATTTTCAGGATAATTTTTTTCAACACCATTTGTTTTTACTGAGCCTGCTAAATCACAGTCAAAAACAACCACATCTGTATATTCTTTCGGCTTATTTATTTTTACAAGGTCTAATAAAGCAGCACCAAATGCACTTCTGTTATCAGTTTTAACATCAGCATTATATATAATGCGGCTGCCTTGATTAATATTTATTTTAGGATTTTCTGCTTTTATATGTGGAGCTGCCCACATAAAGCCTTTACGCATTTCTTTATATTTTTCAAGCGATGGCTCTAATTTCAGCTCTTTCACAGCTTCATAATACTGCTCTTCTGAAAGTGGAGCACCATGAAAACATGCTTTATGCTCCATAAATGATACACCGCTTCCCATAGAAGTTTCTGCAATTATACATACTGGTCTGCTGCATGATTTTGCTTTTAATAAAGCACCAGCTATTTCTTTAAAATTATGACCGTCTATATGCAGAACTTCCCATCCATCAGATTTATAGCTTTCTGCAATATTCATAGAAGGCATTACATTAGAAATATCTCCAGAAATCTGCAATGCATTATAATCAACAATTACTGTAATATTTGAAAGGTTATATTTAACTGCAAATCGTCTTGCTTCTGTAATCTGACCTTTTTCATGCTCTCCATCACCCATAAAGACATAAATATCAAACTCATTGCCATTAACTTTGCCAGCAACAGCAGCTCCGCATGCAGCAGAAAGCCCCTGCCCAAGATTACCTGTTGTCCATTCAACACCGGGAATAGAGCGTTCAATATGACCTTCATACATACTGCCTGCTTTTCTAAAATATGCAATATACTCATCCTGCGGTAAAATACCTTTTTTAGCAAGACATGAATAAACAGCAGGAGAAATATGACCATGAGAAACAAAAATTCTGTCCCTGTTTAAATCATGAAGATTATTACGGTTAACATTTGCAATATTGTAAACTGTTAAAAGAACATCAATAGTTGACATAGAGCCGCCAGGATGACCGCTTGCAGCAAGTGTTGTCATTGTAAGAATATCGCCTCTGCATAAGAGAGCTTCCTGCTCTAACCTGCTGTAATCAAGACCTGCTATTTTATCTGAAAAACTTTGAAAGTCCATAATCTTAACCCTTCATACTATAATACAGTTACTTAAAACATAACTACTTGAAATAGAAGATAGCGGTATATTACTTATATGTCAACAAATAAAGATAGATTTTTTCAATTTATTTTTTCCTTTGACATCATGTTACAAATGTGTTATGCTTAAAGACTGGGATTAGAATATGAACTTATATCCGCAATATGCATTTTCTAACAAACTCTCTTTTGACAGGTTTTTCATTAAACCACCACTTTGTATCTGAATATTATTTTCAGCACATATTTTTTTATAATTTTTCAAATTTTTAAATATTTTTGCAGTAAAATATGCATTTATGTATTTTATGCTGTTATTTTAGGATTATTTTATGAACATTAATCAGTCAGATATTACATCTTTAAATGAAACAGGGCTGTTTTATAAATTTGCCCTGCCAAATATATTAAGTTTTATACTTATGTCATCAGCAGGTATTGTTGATGGTATATTTATTGGAAATTATGCTGGGGAGTTATCTCTTGCAGCAGTTAATATTTCATATCCTGTATTCAGCTTTATATGGGGTCTTGCCATGATGGTAATGGTAGGTGGTGCTGTTTCAACAGGCAAATATCTTGGTGAAAAAAATACTGAAAAAGCATGCCAGATATTTACAAAATCTATTATTACAGTTGCCGTTATTACTATTATAATCTCTATTATTATTCTTATATTTACAGAAGAAATAATATATTTAATTGGCGGCAGTGATAAAACAACACCTATTAGTGTTTTATATATCAAAATAGTAATCCCCTTTGTAATGTTTACTACAATAGGCTATGGTTTATCAGTTTTTGCAAGGGTGGATGGTTTCCCATATACCGCATCTTTTGCTCTCATTACTGGAGCAGTAATTAATATAGTATTAGATGCATTATTTATTGCAGTTTTTAATATGGGAGTAGCAGGGGCAGCTTATGCAACAGGTATATCATTTTTAGCAGGTTTTATCATTCTTTTCATACATTTTGCAATGAAAAAAGGTGTGTTAAGAATATCATTAAAACTAAATAATTTCTCTGAAATATTAAAATCAAGCTTTAATGGATTATCAGAATTTTTGAATGAAATATCTGTTGGGGTTACTATGGCTTTATTTAATATTATAATGATGAAATATGCAAAAGAAGAAGGTGTTGCAGCATTTACTGCTATTAATTATATTTTATGGCTTGGAAATATGGTAAACTATGCAGCAGCAGACTCTCTTAACCCACTTATTTCCACAAACTACGGTGCTGGTAAATTTAACCGTATTAAAAACTTCTTAATAACAGGGCTGATATTTACAATATCTAATGGAATATTTATATTTTTCTTAATCAGTTTTTTTGGAGACACTCTTACTGCTTTATTTATTAAAAATACTTCATCTGCTGCTTTTAATATGGCTGTTGAGTTTATGAGTATAATTAAATGGGCATTTTTTCTAAGCGGAGTAAATATGGTGTTTTCATCATACTTTACTGCAATGCTGCGACCAAAAGAATCTGCCATAATTGCTACATTAAGGTCGCTGATACTGCCATGCTCCATGCTTTTAATACTGCCTTTATATTTTGGCAAAACAGGTATCTACACAGTTATTCCAGTAAGTGAATTATTAACTTTTGCTGCTGCTTTAACATTGTTTATGCTTAGCAGAAAATTTTTATTAAAAAGATAATATTATGAAATATGATGAATTAGAAATAGTTTCTGGCAGTATATATAAAACTTATTTTAAATTTACTTTTCCAAATATGATAGGGCTTATTGCCATGAGCTCTGTTTCACTGGTGGACGGATATTTTGTAAGCAGATATGTAAGCAGTGTGGCCCTTGCTGCTGTCAATATTATAATACCGCTTATAACAGTAGTTTTTGGTATATCCATTATGCTGACTATTGGAGTAGCAGTGCTTATAGGCAAATATCTTGGAGAAAGAAAAGAATATAAAGCAGCAGCTGTCTTTACAAAAGTTATAATCACTATAACTGTAATGTCATTATTTTTTACTGCTTATTGTTTTATATTTAGTGAAAATGTTTCAAGACTTTTAGGTGCTAATGATGAGATTATGGTATATGCTGTGCCATATCTTAAAATGGTATCTATTTTCTTCTTATTTCAGTCTTTAGAATATTGCCTATCTGTAATGATAAGAACTGACGGAAATCCATATCTTGCTTCTACTGCTGTATTATTTGGTGCAGTATTAAACTTTATACTTGATTATATTTTTATAGTCCATATGAATATGGGAATATCTGGAGCAGCACTTGGCACAGGCTTGTCATTTATGGCTTCTACATTTTTAATATTATTACACTTTTTCTTTAAAAAAGGCAGGCTGTATTTAACATGCAGAATAGGAAAATGGAAAGAAATAATATATGCATCTTATAACGGCTCTTCTGAACTTTTAAGTGAAGCTTCTGTTGCTGTTGTTGCTTATTTATTTAATAATATAATGGTGCAAAGACTTGGCACTTATGGTGTAGAAGCATTTACTGTTATAAACTATGCTCTATGGGCTGCAAATATGCTCTGCTATGCAGTAGGCGATTCCCTTGTGCCATTAATATCTATTAACTTTGGTGCTTTAAAATATACAAGAATACAAAAAATAATATCTCTTTCACGAATTTCTGTAATATTTATTGGCTTATTTGTATTTGCATTATTTACATTCATACCTGAAAAAATAATAGCAACATTTTTAAACCCTGTTTCAGATAAAGATGCCTTTGATACTGCACTTATTTTTGCAGACTATGTAAAATATGCCTTTTTATTTATTGGATTAAATATAATATTCAGCTCATCTTTTACAGCCTTCCAAAAACCACTTCACTCTGTTGCAGTAGCAGTATCAAGGGGGCTGATGCTTCCTGTTGCATTTATATTAATTATGCCTTTATTTTTAGGGGAAAAAGGTATTTATGCAGCAGTTCCGCTGGCTGAAGCAGTAACTACTATATTGGGCTTTATTCTATGGCGAAATACTTTGGTTATAAAACAGGTAATGGGAAGATAAATGATTACTGGGACAGCTTATTTTTTAGGCAGGTATAATGTAATATGAAAACTGTATATAATCAATGAATACAGCAAGAGAATTTAAGCTAAATTAGCTCATCCTTAGCCTGATTCACTGTCATATATAATTTAGATTTTTCGCCTTTAAAAAATCAAGCTCAAAATGACTGCAATGTGGGAACTCTTGAACTTATCCAAAAATTTTGTACTAAGCCACTAAATAAATTTCTTTTTCCTGTAAAGGTGTAAGTCCATTAGCTTTGATTCTGTAATTATTATAGAAATCAATATATTTTTCAAGTTCATATTTAAACTGTTCTATATTTTTGAACTTGTTAATGTAAACAAATTCACATTTTAATACAGCAAAGAAACTTTCCATAACAGCATTATCATAGCAGTTGCCACGCCTTGACATACTCCGCTCTATATTATAGGACTTTAATAAATTTCTAAACTCATTAGCCTGATATAATATGCCCTGGTCTGAATGTATCATTAACCCTGTTGTATCTTTTGTTTTATCTATTGCCTGCTTTAAACTATCAATTACCATATCTTCATTATTATATTTGCTTACACTGTATGCTGTTATTTCTCTGTTATACAAATCCATTATTGCTGATAAATACACCTTTTCATTATTAATTTTTATCTCTGCCACATCTGTTACCCATTTTAAACATGGTCTCTCACTTGTAAAGGCTCTGTTTAATTTATTGCTGCATATATGACTTACTCTGCCTTGTTTATACCTTTTCTTAACCCTGATTAGTGATGAAATTTTTAGTTCTTTCATCAATTTATACACTGTCTTCCTGTCATAAGTATAACCCAGTTTCTCTAATACCTTTGTTATTCTTGGATAACCATAAGTCTTGTTAGGTTTTTCATATATCTCTAATATAGATGCCTTGACTTCTGCATATTTATCTAATGCAGCAGGCTTTTTAACATTATAATAGTAAGTGCTTCTTTTCATATTACTCACAGACAACAGGATATCCAAACTGTAATACAGCTCTTTTTCAAGCTCTGCTATTCTTGCTTTCATTGATTTGTATTCTTCACACACTTCTGCTTGATTATTAATATCTTTTACAAAGTGAAGATGTTTATTATTCGGGCTCTTATATGACATATTATCTCCATTATAATTACAGCAGAAATTATGCCAATCATATATTACTGATGCTGATGGTATATTAAAATGTAGTGCTGTCTGCTCATAACTTAAATTATTTGATGCCTTATAAGTTAACACATTTAATTTAAAAGCTCTACTATATTCATTGCGGGTAAAGATATGATGTAACCTTGATTCGCCTGAATGCTTATATCTGTTATAGATATTACATATTACTCCTTTATGGATTTTACAGCATCTTGATAATTCACTGACACTCATTATTCCATTTTCTAGGACTGTTACTAGATATTTCTTAAACTCATAACTGTATTTTCTTGCCATATACACTCCTTGTATGGCTAGTACAACTTTATTGGATAAGTTCATTTGGCTAAATCTAGCATATATAATATCAATATTTCACAGCTTTTGTTGCAGGCTGGTATCTTGTGCCTAATGAAACTAAACTTGATATGGAAAATCCTGCATTTACAAGGCTTTCTTTTATACCTTTGCCAGAAGCATAAGTTGTTAATACTCCACCTGTTTCTAAAAGCGAATACAGCTTGCAGAACATATCATCGCTCCACATTTCACTATTATGCTTTTTAGAAAATGGGTCAAAATATATAACATCAAACTTATGGTTTAGTGAATAAATAAAATTTACAGCATCTTGAATATATATTTCCATTGAAAAATTATCTACATAATTATTATCTAAAAGACTTCGGACTACTTTATAACCATTTACAGGCATTAAAATATGGGTATTTTTCACTATACTTATAAGAGATGCATCTTTTTCCACAGAAAGAGCATGTATCCTGTTTGTAATACCGTTTTTTAATGCCTCATCAAATGTTACTGCTAAATTAAGCCCTATACCAAAACATATATCTAAAAGCCTGATATTTTTTTCTCTGGCTCTTTCTATTATATTTGTGCCGTTTACAAATTTATGCAGACTTTCAGTATATGCCCCTACTGATTTTGTTTTGTAGGATTCATTATACTCCATACTGTAAAATGTATATGAACCGTCACGAGTATTTATTATTTTTTTATTGCCATATATACAGGCAGGCATATTTCTATTAAATATGGCTTTTCCCCTTTTTAGGCTGTCTTAAATCAGGAAAACCTGAGTGTGCATGAAAATCTTTCTTCATTCTGTTAAAATAACCAAACTGTATTTCTGGATGCCTTTTTTTAATCAGTTTCATCATATTTTTTATGCCGTGTATTTCATCTGGCTTTAACTGCAGACTTGAAAGTAAAAGCTCTGCATCAATATTTAAATTACGCATCTGTATTAAATCAACTTTATATTCTTCCACAAAATCAAGCAGTGCAGATGTTTCTGATGCTCTGTCATTTACTCCCGGAAATGTCAATAAATTAAGCTGTAAAAATACTTGTGCCTGCTTAATTAATTCTACACTTTTTACTACATCTTGAAATTTGTATGTGCGTGGGCGGTAATAAGCATTATATGTGCTTTCTATTACAGAATTTAAGCTGACCCTTACACTGTCTACACCAGCATCTAAAACCTTTGCCACATTATCAGGTATGGAGCAGTTAGAATTAAAATTAACTGTCAGGTTTGGATTTTCTCTTTTAATAATTTTAACTGCCTTTGCAATATTATCTGCTGCAAGGCATGGGTCTCCTTCACAACCCTGTCCAAAACTTACAAGCGGGTCTTTCGCCCTTTCACCATGGCGTATTGCTACTTCTGCAATTTCTTCAGCAGTTGGGGCAAAAGATATTCTATCCTGCGGCGACGGGCAGCATTCTGAAGCCTGTAATGAAATACAGCCTACACATGCACTATTGCATGCTGGGCTTGTTGGAATAGGGCACTCCCATCGTGGATAAAATACATTTTTTGCTGCTGTGCAGTGATATTCTGTTGCACATTTCCTAAGCTGGTTATAAAGTCTGTTTTCTGGGGCATTTTTTATAAATTCATCAACCTGTTTATCAAAATTACAGGAAAAATCATAATTTGCAGGGTCCCATTTTGATATATTATCCACCTGTATTGCAAGCACTACAAAGTGGCCATCAAGATAACCTACCGCAGTATATGCAAATAATGGCATAGTGTAATCTTTTGTTTTTCTGTAAGCCGGTAAAAAAAGCCTTAAAAATCCAGGGGATAAAAACACACTGACTGCAAAGCCCTCTTTAAACTCTATCATATTCGCCTTATTCTCATCATAAGCTACAGGATGAGTATGTGGCATAAAATAAAGCCTTGATGATTTTGGAAGTCTTATAAGCTCCGTTTCATAAGGAATAAAATCATAAGGACCGCTGCGAACTGCCATTTTTAATTCTGGATGGTCAAATATCTCCCCTTTTTCATTAGCATACACTAGATTTGGTATTTTATACAAAACGATTACCTCTTCAATTTTTGATAGTATCCAAAAAGCTTACAGTTTCAACTACAGCCTGTTATTTAGAACTATATCTAGTTTTATATATAACAAAAAAACTATTTTTTTTAAACATAAAAATGAAGTAAAATATATTGAACTTTATTTAAAAAAATAATAAAATACATTAATTTAATGAATGGAGGTTCATAATGACTGATATTATTGATGTATTTGCAAGAGAAATTATTGATTCACGAGGCAATCCAACTGTTGAAGTAGAAGTTACTACAAGCAGTGGTGTTGTTGGCAGAGCTGCTGTGCCATCTGGTGCTTCTACTGGTAAATTTGAAGCAGTAGAACTTAGAGATGGTGATAAATCACGCTATCTTGGTAAAGGTGTAATGACAGCAGTTAAAAATGTTAATGAAATCATCTGTCAGGAATTAGAAGGTATAGATGTCTGTGAACAAAAACTTATTGATGAAGTGCTTTTACAGATTGACGGCACTGATAATAAATCAAAACTTGGTGCAAATGCAATATTAGGCGTTTCTATGGCTTGTGCAAAAGCTGCAGCGGAATCATGCGGGCTTCCATTATACCGCTATTTAGGCGGCGTATTTGCTCATACTTTACCTGTGCCTATGATGAATATTTTAAACGGCGGACAACATGCAGATAATAATGTAGATATTCAAGAATTTATGGTTATGCCAGCTGGTGCAGGCTCTTTCAAAGAAGCACTAAGAATGGGGGCTGAAACTTTCCATGCTCTTAAAAAAGTGCTTCATGATAAAGGGTTAAATACTGCTGTTGGTGATGAAGGTGGATTTGCTCCTAACCTTAAATCAAACGAAGAAGCTCTTGAAGTTATCATAAAAGCTATTGAAACTGCTGGATATAAACCTGGCGATGATATTATGATTGCACTTGATGTTGCTTCCAGCGAACTTTATAAAGACGGATTTTACTACTTAAATGCTGAAAGCTCTCCTAAAAAATCAGCCGAAGAAATGATAGAATACTACACTTATCTTACAAGCAAATACCCTATCATATCTATTGAAGACGGACTTGATGAAGAAGACTGGAATGGCTGGAAAAAACTAACAGATGCACTTGGTAAAAAAGTGCAGCTTGTAGGTGATGATTTATTCGTTACAAATACACGCAGATTAGTGCAGGGTATTGAACAAAAAGTTGGTAATGCAATACTTGTTAAAGTAAACCAGATAGGCACAATTACTGAAACTTTAGATGCAGTAGAAACTGCAAAAAGAGCAGGATATACTGCAATCATATCACACAGGTCTGGCGAAACAGAAGATACCACCATTGCTGATTTAGCAGTTGCAACTAATGCAGGACAGATTAAAACAGGTGCTCCATCAAGAACTGACAGAGTAGCCAAATATAACCAGCTTTTAAGAATTGAAGAAGATTTACTTGATTCTTCTGATTATCTTGGAAAAGCAGCTTTTTATAATTTAAGATAATATAAATAAGAGGTTTGGTAAAACAAACCTCTTTAATTTTAAAATTTCATATAATGCAGATGTCTTACTGAGCCTGAAAGGCAAAGTATCTAGAATATAAGAACTGCAACAGTTTTAGAAATAGTATTTATAATTATTGAAATTAATATATATAGATTCTTCGCTATGCTCAGAATGACAATGTGTGTGAATTAGTATAGCAACTTATATATTTAGATTTATCCAAACATAATTATATAATAGAGCTGTATCGTTATGTCTTACTGAGCCAAAAGGCGAGGTATCTAAAAAGCTAGATAGTTTTAAATATATTATACATTACTGCAATATATAAAATATTAGTTTTTTCGCCTTTACAAATCAGGCTCAAAATGACTTATAATGTGAAAGCTGTATAATATAAAATATATTCAATTACTTATCTGCAAATGTTTCAAAGGCTTTTTTAAAACCATTCTGGTCTACATACTGAATAATCTCACTAACATCTTTCAATGAAATTCTTGGAAAATCTTTATCTCTATTCATAAACCAGTATTGAAAAATAGACATATTTGCTTCTACAACATATTCAAGCAGATATTCAAATTTACTTACCCTGACAGAATTATCCTGACTTATATGTTTTCTATAAGCATCTTTTATAATATTTTTCATACGGGATTTAAAACGAGGGTCACCATTTTCACCATTTAATATGCGGATATATTCAGTATGCTCTAAAGAATTTGGCTGCATTGATTCATCTGGTGCATCTATCAAACCAAAATAAAACTGAACATTAAAATCTATCATTTTAGCAAAATCATCAAGAAGCTCCTGCTCTGATTTTTGCAGTAAATCATATATACTTTTATAATATAAATAAAAAGTGCCGCGATTAAAACCTGCTAAATCTGCCACCTCTTTAATTGTAATTTTTTCAATTTTTTTTTCTGCATATAAAGCAAAAAATGCTTTTTTAAACCTTTCCTTTGTTTCCTGCGACCTATGCCTTTCCCTCATAAAACCTCCACTATTCAAATTTACCAATGAATACCCTGCTTATAACATCAGCAGCATTTTTATTAAATAAACTAAAATTATAAACCAGCCTGCTGTTAGTATAAGCTTTAAATGGCTCTCCCCTGTTATTTACCCAAAAAAATACATTATCCACAGCAGGATTTTTATAATCAATCTCCCAGTAAATAATGCCTGATGGATGTCTGTTCTGTGTTATTGTGCCTTTTGGCATACTGCTCTCTATACAGCCCTGCAAATCATCAAAAGCAACCGCAGACTGAACACACTCTTTATTGTATGGGATAACCTTATTATCTATTAAATCAAAGTTATACACTAAACCATCACCTGTATCTGAAAATAAAAACTCTTTATCTTTTTCTTTTATATTTGAAAGCTCAAATAATGCTGCTTTATCTATAACACCATTATTTATAACACCTCTGCATAGATTATCTTCATTTTTAGAGCATACAAGGCTTGTCATATCTAGAAATGTGCTTAAATCATAACCCGGGACTTCTACCACAATAGAATAAAGTTCTGAGCCTGCTGGAAAATTAATAATATCTTTTTCTTCCAGTGGAATAGTATTATCTATTCTATATAAGGACATATTGCCTGTTAAACTCTTTTTATTAATCTTTCTTATATATACAGGTGAATATAAACAGTTGCTGTCTGTATCATTTTGACAGCTGAAATCATTATTTGTTCTATAAATTACTAATGAGCCGTCATCTGCATATAAAGCCTCAGAAACACCTGTTAAAAAACTGCTGAAAGATATATGACCATAACCATGATTAGAAAAAACTGCCAGCTCATTCATAATTAACGAACTGTTATCTATTTTTATTGTTTTTATGCCATCATATCCAAAATAATATGATGTATTGTCTGCATTAAAATAATCTTTTGGAGTGATAACATGTATATTGCCAAAAAAATTACTTGACTGACCATATAACTGGAAAGATACTGAAAAGATTAAAATAATCATCAAATATTTCTTCATAACTATACTCATAAAATATTTATAAAAATAATACATATATTCAAAATAAACATACTAAAAATGTAAAAAAGAATAGATTATTTTTATAAAAATATTGACAATTTTACATAACAGACTTAACTGTATATTTAAGATATATGATTATTTATATATTTTCAATAGAAAATTAAAACACACTAAGGAGATTTTCTTAACTAACAGGACAAATGTTACACTTTTAGTAAAAAATAAATCTTAACTTAATATAAATCAAGCAATAATTTATTTTCAATAACAATCTCATATGGAGATTTAAAATTTAAGCATGTTTTAGCAGTATTATTATATCTATCTTCATGCTGTTTAAGAGCCTTAATTAATTCATCTTTGGAATAGAATTTATTATTTGCATATAAAATTTTTCCATCCTCTCTATGACTTCTTTCCACCTTTCCATTCTGCCAAGGTGAATAAGGTCTTATTCGTTTAATAGTATATCCTTTCTTTTCAGCTGTCTCTTCAAAATAGCTTTTCTTGTTTGTAACTTCCTTATCATTTACAAACTCATAGCCATTATCCACTTGAATTGTTTTTAGTGGAAAGCCAAATTTACTTTCCAGTTCGTCTAAAAACTTACCTGTTTCAAATGTGCTTTTTTCTTCTACTATTTCTAATACTCTCATTCTGCTGTATTCATCTATCGCTGTTATCTGATAATATTTTTTACCATAGCTGGAAAACATTATACATTCCTGTGGAACATATTTTATATCTATCTGAACCTTGTCGCCTATATACTGACCTGTTATTGGTTCATATCTTGTATAGCTCTTTTTTGACTTGTTTAATGACTTTAAGCCTTTCTTCCTTATCTGCATACACATACTGCCAAAACTACGATTATAACCAATTTCTAGAAGTCTGACATATACCTCCGCATTACCATACAAACCATGCTCGGCATATGTGTTAAATATTAAATCAAGCTCTTCTTTACTATGCTTATTTGGACTGGTTCTTGGTCTACGACTTTTAAAAGATAAACTCTGAACTGTTCCATCATATTTCTTTAAATGCCTGTATACAAACATACGGTTCACTTGATATTTGCGGGCTGCTTTCGTTGCTCCTTTTTTTAATGCATACTCACATAACCGTTGACGAAATCGCATTTCTTCTGTTATTATCACTTTATTCATTGTGATACCTCTTAGTTTAGTTTAGTTTTTTGCTTAATTTTATACTATATACTAAGAGGTATTTTTTTATACTTATTTTTGTAACATATGTCTCATAATCTTACAAAATTAAAACACACTAAGGAGATTTTATGCAGTATATATCTTATGAAGAGAAATTAGCACAACTTATTACCCACCATTCTCTTAAATTAAAAAAAGGGGATGTGGTGCAAATAAAAGCAGAAACATCAGCAGAACCACTTATAAAAGCTATGTATAAAGAAATTATAAAACTTGGTGCATATCCATTTTTAAGGCTTTTTATACCTGAAAGTCAAGAATATATGGCAAAATATGCAAGCTATGAACAGCTTACTTATCTGCCTGAATTTGATATAAAACAGGCTGAAATTATGACAGCTTATATTTATATTGATTCTACTATCAATACAAAATCTCTTACTAATGCAGACCACAGCAAAATAGCAT
The DNA here is from genome assembly GCF_000487995.2 of Mucispirillum schaedleri ASF457. Taxonomy (NCBI): domain Bacteria; kingdom Pseudomonadati; phylum Deferribacterota; class Deferribacteres; order Deferribacterales; family Mucispirillaceae; genus Mucispirillum; species Mucispirillum schaedleri. The sequence continues at coordinate 2,124,559 of NZ_CP097562.1, read as the reverse complement.
TAATGCGTAAAACTGCTCTTCCAGTCAGAGAAATTATGAATAAACGAGAATTAGAAGGCAAATTCCGCTGGTCATTATGCCCATATCCTAATCAGTCTATGGCTCAGGATGCTGAAATGTCTCTTGATGAATATACAGCATTTGTTTATGAAGCATGTAAATTAAATGAAGATGACCCAATAGCTGCATGGAAAAAAGTAGAAGCGGAGCAGGAAGCAATAGCAGAAAGGATGAATGGCACTAAATGGCTGCATATTAAAGGACAAGATACTAATTTAAAATTAAATGTAACAGGTAGAAAATGGGAAAACTGCTGCGGTTATAGAAATATGCCAGACGGGGAAGTATTTACAAGCCCAGTAGAAGACAGTGCAGAAGGCACTATTTTATTTGATATACCTACAACTTATAATGGTGTAGAAGCAAAAAATGTTTTTTTAAGGTTTGAAAAAGGAAAGGTTGTAGAAGCTCGTGCTGAAAAAGGACAGGATTTCTTACATAAAATGCTTGATATGGATGAAGGCTCACGCTTTGCAGGTGAAATCGCTTTCGGGCTTAATGATAACATACAAATACCTACTAAAAATATATTATTTGATGAAAAAATAGGGAAATCAATGCACTTGGCAGTTGGTGCAAGCTATCAGGAAGTTGGCGGAAAAAATATTTCTGCTCTGCACTGGGATTTAATAAAAGATATGAAAAACGGTGGCACAGTAGAAGCTGATGGTGTGCTTGTATATAAAGACGGCAAACATATTTTATAGAATAAAAATATAGTGTCCTAAAAAGTTTTTGAGTTTAATTGTAAGCAATAAATATAATATTATTTAATATATGAAATATAAAAAATAATAATAAAAAATATTTAAACCTGCAAACTTATTAAAACATTATAAATAAAAACTTTTGCTACATATAAAACCCCGCTTAAAGTAAAACAAAAAGCGGGGTTTTTTATTTACAATTAATTTATAATATGCTTATTTTAAAGCCTGAGCAGTTGCAACAGCTACTGCAACAGTCGCACCAACCATAGGGTTATTACCCATACCTAAAAATCCCATCATTTCAACATGAGCCGGCACTGATGAAGAACCTGCAAACTGAGCATCTGAGTGCATTCTTCCCATAGTATCAGTCATGCCGTAAGATGCAGGACCTGCTGCCATATTATCTGGGTGCAGAGTTCTGCCTGTGCCGCCACCTGATGCCACTGAGAAATATTTTTTATTCTGCTCGTTGCATTCTTTTTTATATGTGCCTGCAACAGGATGCTGAAAACGAGTTGGGTTTGTAGAGTTGCCTGTAATAGATACATCAACACCTTCTAAGTGCATTATTGCAACACCTTCTCTCACATCATCTGCACCATAGCAGCGAACATTTGCACGCTCACCATTAGAGTATGCTTTTTCTTTAACTACTTTTACTTCACCAGATGAATAGTCAAACTGAGTTTGAACATAAGTGAAACCATTAATGCGGGAAATGATTTGTGCTGCATCTTTGCCAAGACCATTTAAGATAACTCTTAATGGAGTTTGTCTTGCTTTATTAGCATTTTTAACAATACCAATTGCACCTTCTGCTGCTGCAAATGATTCATGACCTGCTAAAAAAGCAAAACATTTTGTTTCATCTCTTAAAAGCATAGCTCCAAGGTTGCCATGCCCTAAACCTACTTTCCTGTCTTCTGCAACAGAGCCAGAGATACAAAAAGCCTGTAAACCTATACCTATATTTTCAGCCGCTTCTGCTGCTGTGTTTGAGCCTTTTTTAACTGCAATAGCAGCACCGCAAGTGTATGCCCAGCAAGCATTTTCAAAGGCAATAGGCTGGATTTCTTTTACCATATTATATGGATTAAAGCCTTTTTCTTCACATATTTTAAGAGCTTCTTCACAGCTTGATATGCCATATTCTTTTAAAGCTGCATTAACTTTATCTATACGCCTTTCATAACTTTCAAATAATGCCATAATTACACTCCTTATTATTATTCATGACGCGGGTCAATATATTTTGCCGCATCGTTAAATCTGCCATAAACACCTTTTGCCTTGTTTAAAGCATCTTCTGCTGGAGTGCCTTTTTTGACTGCATCCATCATTTTACCAAGATTTACAAACTCATAGCCAATAATTTCATTATCCGCATCAACTGCAACTCTTGTAATATAACCTTCTGCCATCTCTAAATATCTGGCACCTTTTGCTTTTGTGCCAAACATTGTGCCAACCTGACTTCTTAAACCTTTACCTAAATCTTCTAAACTGGCACCTATTGGCAGACCACCTTCTGAAAATGCAGTCTGAGACCTGCCGTATACTATTTGTAAGAAAAGTTCACGCATAGCAACATTGATAGCATCACAGACTAAATCTGTATTTAATGCTTCTAAAATTGTTTTACCCGGAAGAATTTCTGATGCCATAGCAGCAGAATGTGTCATACCTGAACAGCCTAATGTTTCAACAAGTGCTTCTTCAATAATACCGTCTTTAACATTTAATGTTAATTTGCATGCTCCCTGCTGTGGAGCACACCAGCCTACTCCGTGAGTAAGCCCGCTTATATCTTTAATTTCTTTTGCCTGAACCCATTTACCTTCCTGTGGTATTGGTGCAGGACCATGATATGCACCTTTTGCTATTGGACACATATGCTCTACTTCAGTAGAATAAATCATATTCCTACCTCCCTTATAATTTATTGCATTTATTTTTTCTAAACCTATGAATACAAGCATTTATTCTGGCAAAACTAATGCCATACTCATCAAAATAAAGCTGGGTAATTAAAATAAAAAAACTAAAAAGACATTTTTCATACAACCCATATTCTTAACTAAAAAAATATGCTCTATTAATGATATAGTATTTTAGCATAATATTGTGTGTTGTCAATGAATAATAAAAATCTTTACTTTTTTATAATATTTGCTTGACAAAGTTTTTAAATATTGCTATTTTTCTAGTCTACAATAATCATTATTAATTTTTGAGGTGTTAGAGTGGCACATACTTTGTCAGCTTTAAAGCGTATTCGTCAGTCAGAAAAAAGAAGACTGATTAACAAATCTAATAAATCAGCTATGAAAACATATATTAAAAAATATATGAAAGCTTTAGAAACTGGTGCTGATAATACTGAAGCATTATTAAAACAAGCTGTAAGTGTTATTTATAAAACTGCACGCAAAGGTGCTATCCATAAAAAACAAGCTTCCCGTAAAGTTTCACGCCTTACTATGAAGTTTAACAAAGCACAAACTGTAAATAAATAGTTTTATTAAATATATAATAAATAATTGCAGCACTTTTTATTATAGTATTTTAATTTTATATAATGCTGTCCTTTTTTATGTGAAGGGGAGTAGCCCAAATTTGTTTGGATAAAGTCAACAATCTCGTGTTATTTTTATAACACTGGCTTTATCATTGATTTAGAAAATCATTGGCAAGACCTTCGGCATTTTACATGCCGAAGGTCTTTTTTTATATGTGCAAAAAAATAAAAAGGAGAAAAATATGAAAAACTGGATGCCAATTATTATTGCAGTTACAGCAACAATTCCGGGCTTTATGCTTAGAGTGATTGGTATAGAACTGCACCCTATTGTTATGACACTGATTACTGCTGTTGCAATATTTTCTGCATCATTTATTTTAACATGGGCATGCGAAGTCATGCAGCTTGATATTCCTCAGGCTGTTGCAGTTGCTCTTGTCGCTTTAATTGCAGTGCTGCCAGAATATGCTGTTGATATGTATTTTACATGGATGGCTGGACAGGACCCACAGGGTGAATATGTCCACTATGCTGTTGCAAATATGACAGGTGCAAACAGGCTTCTTATTGGTGTAGGCTGGTCTGTAATTATTTTAATATTTGCTTTTAAATTCAGAAAAAAAGTTGTGCTGGAATCCACTCATAAAACAGAACTGTTTTTTTTAATGCTTGCTACTATATATGCAATTACTATCCCATTAAAAGGCTTTTTAAATCTTTTTGATACTGTTGTTTTAATAGGTATTTTTATATGGTATATTACTATTATTATTAGAAAACCAGTAGAAAATGAAGAAATAGAAGGACCCGCAAAAACAATCGCTGCTCTCCCAAAACAAAAAAGACTTATTGTTACATGGGGGCTTTTCTTAATATCTGCCGTAGTTATTTTTGCAGATGCAGAATTATTCAGCGAAAGCCTTGTTTCAAGCGGTAAACTGCTTGGTGTAAATGAATTTTTACTTGTTCAGTGGCTTGCTCCAATTGCTTCAGAAGCTCCAGAATTTATTGTAGCTGTTACTTTTGCTCTCCGCGGAAGTGCAGGACTTGCCCTTGGAAGCCTTGTTTCTTCAAAACTAAACCAATGGACACTGCTTGTTGGTATGATACCACTTGTTTACAGCATTTCTTACTCTACAGCAGACCACCCACATAATACTGGTTTCTTCTATACAGTTATGCCGCTTGCAGCTATGCAGATGCATGAACTGCTGTTAACTGCTGCTCAATCTGCATTTGCTATTGCATTAATCGCAGGACTTGTTGCTGGTAGAAAAGAAGCTTTTGCTCTTCTTGCATTATTTATGCTGCAATTTTTATCACCATTTTATGATAAAATGCTTCCTGCATATATTCCAAATGCAACACCACATGATACTGTGCTTATAACTTTCAGTGTTATATATATAGTATTTACAATTATACTTATTGTTATGCACCCAAAAAGGTTTGTATCTATTATTAAAGGGTATAAAACAGGTTTATAAAAATAAAGGGCGGAAAAACCGCCCTGCACTATTTACTTTCTTCTATAAAGTCATCATCAGTTAATCCCCAGTCTTTTTTCAAAAGACTGCGAACTAATGTATTAGGTGCAATAACTTTATATCCAGCATATCTGTAATTTTCTGCAATCCATTTATTAGCATTATATGCTGTAAAACAGCTGAAACATGATATAAATAAAATAAGACATGCAGAGCTTACAAGAAAAAATTCCAGCACATCTTCATAATCTATATCTAATAAATAGTATATCTGCATAACAAAAGATGCACTTGGCTGCACCTGCTCTCCAGCATAAGGATATAAGCTGGCATAAGATGAACTAAATACAGAAAAACATATTATCCCTAAAACAAATAAGGCACTTGTTATAAGCATTATAAAACCAGAACGGTTTAACTTATTCTTAAATAATGTTATGCCAAAGATTGGTGCAGTAATCAGTAAAAACCAATTTATACCATGACTTATTTTTTTTACATTTCCTGTTTCTTCATTTCTTAATTCAATTATCATAGGATGCTCCATTATGTATATGTTGTATGTATATAATATGTTGCAGTATAACAAAAATGGTTACAATGACAACATAAAAAATGGATTGACAGATATATTATCTTCTTTTATCTTATTATATTATATAATTGAGAGTATAGCTTATGGATATATCACATCTTAAATACTTTTATATATTATAAAAATGTGTCCTAAAAGCTGTATTTTAATACAAGGAGGATAAAATGAGCAATTTAAGTGATGATTTGAAAAAAGCATTTTTATTTGGTGTTGGAGCTATTGCTAAAACAAGCGAAAAATCTAAAAAATTAATTGATGAATTAATTGAAAGAGGTGCTCTTACTGTTGAGCAGGGAAAAACTTTAAATGAAGAATTAAAACATAATCTGCAGGAAAAAATCATTGAAAAAGAAAAAGAATTAAATTCCGACCTTATAAGCCAGATTAAAGATATGAAAAACTTATCTGATGAAGATATTAAAATATTAAAAGACAAAATAGCAGAAATAGAAAAAGAAAAAAATGAAAAGTAAGTATAATGAAAGGACACGCCTGCGTGAAATACTTTCTATTATTAGAAAACATAATATTATTACAGGTATTACGCCTGAAAAATTACGCAGCATATTAGAAGATTTAGGTCCAACTTATATTAAAATGGGGCAGATAATGTCTATGCAGACAGATGCCCTGCCCCAAGCATTTCTTAAAGAATTAGAAAAGCTGAGAACTGATGTTCCGCCTATGAGTGACGAAGATTTATGCTTTATTATTCAGGAAACATATAATAAAGATATTTCTGAGCTTTTTGATGATTTTAGCTATAAATCATTAGGCTCTGCTTCTATTGCACAAGTCCATTCAGCAAAATTAAAAAAAAGTGGCACTCAGGTTGTCTTAAAAATCCAAAGGCGTGATATTTACAAACGCATGGAGCAGGACATTAAACTTATGCGTCGTGTTGCCAACATGGTGCAGAAAGTTAAAAAAGACACTATTATTGATTTTGAAACAATAATTGATGAACTTTGGAAAACAGCTCAGGAGGAGATGAATTTTCTTAAAGAAGCAGAAAATGCCGTTACTTTTTATAATAACCATAAAAATGTAATATATGCCACATGCCCAGAAGTATATACAGAGCTCAGCTCTGAAAAAATACTTGTTATGGAATATGTGGATGGCTTTTTTATTGATAATGAAGAAATGATGAAAGCAGGTGGTTATGATAAAAAAGAAATAGCTGCAAAACTGGCAGAAGATTATATTTCTCAGGTTATTGATTATGGTTTTTTCCATGCAGACCCACACCCCGGCAATATTAAAATAAGAGATGGTCAGATTATATGGATAGATTTAGGCATGATGGGCAAACTAAGCCCGCGGGACAAAGGGCTTATTGCTGATTTAATTGCATCAGTTGCAAAACATGATACAGGCAGAATAAAAGATATTGCACTTACACTTGGAAACCCTGTAAAAGATGTGGACCATGTCAGGCTTTATTCTGATATTGATTTGTTTCTTAGTAAATACAGCACAATGGATTTAGGAAATATGAGCCTTGCGGGTATCGTAAGTGAACTGCTTGAAATACTGCATACTCATCATATACAAGTTCCTTCTACTATATCAATGCTTGCACGCGGTATTATGACATTAGAAGGTGTTCTTGCCTTTTTAAACCCAGACATTAATGTTATTGATATTACAGCAGCACATATAAAAAACAGTAAAAATCCTGCATCCGAATTTACTAAAAAAGTGCGAAAAGCAGTAATGGAATTAAGCGGAAGTTTAGAAAAGCTGGCTTTAATTCCAGGGTTTACAATAGATATTCTCCAAATGATAGCCAAAGGACAGGTTAAGATTAATTCTGAACTGCAAATTTCAGAAAATGCCCAGTCATTTATAGAAAGAATGATACAAAGAATAATACTGGCTTTAATAACTGCTGCCATAATAATAGGCTCAAGCCTTATTGCAATAGCAGATATTCAGCCTGTAATATTTAACCTGCCACTTTTTACTACTATTGGATATATTGCAGCAGGCTTATTGACTATTTCACTATTCAAGGGAAAATATAAGTAATATACTTATTATAAAGTCTCAACTTCATCTATTACAGCCTGTGGGACTCTTACAGGCTTATTTTTTACTGCATCATATACTGCATGAGTAGTTTTTGCTGCTGCATATATGACACCATTTCCATTATGTATTTCATATTCAAAAGTAAATAATGCACCTTTTGCACTAGAAAGCCAAAGTTTGACAAATGCTTTATCTTCTAATTTTAAAAACTTTTTATAATGCACTTCTGCACTTGTTAAAATAAACCACATTTTATTTTCAATACTGTTATGAAATATATCTGAATAACAATTTGTGCGGGCTATTTCACAGTAGCTTAAATAAACAGCATTATTTACATGACCATAGCCATCTAAATCATTAAACCTTATTTGTATTTCTATTTCTTTTGCCATATTTTTACTCCTGTTTTCATTTTTATTTATAATATCAAATTATAAATAAAGATACAAGAATATATAAAATGGTAAAATCTAAAAACGATTGCGAAAAAGTGAATAAATAAAAAAGTGGTTGTTAAAACTCTTTAAATAAAATAATATTTTTTAGCCAAAAAATAGAGTAAGAGAGGTAACAACCACAAATGGATACTACACCAAAAAATCGTAAAAATAAACACTTAAATGCATTTGAGTGTTATAAATTAGAAGGTCTGTTGAAATCCAAAGTTAGTGTGTTGGAAATAGCGTAGATATTATGCAGGTCTAAAAGCACGATATACCGAGAAATAAAGCGAGGGACAGTGGAATTTCTCAACAGTGACTTGAGTGTAAGGAAAGAATATAGTGCATACTATTCTCTAAATATAAGGCAAGGTTTAATGAGTAAAACAGGTAGGAAATTACAATATAACATTGAATATGGCTTATTAGACTATATACAGAGTAAGTTAGATGAGAAGTATTCCCCAGATGTTATATCTGGAGAGTTAAGGCATCAGTGTATATCAACAATAAGTACCCAAACAATATATAACTATATATCATTAGGACTATTAGAAAGTATAGAATATAGAAAATATACTAAACAATGTAAAAGTAATCCACGAACAGCCTATAATAATACACGCGGCAGAAGTATAGACGAACGACCATTTGAACTGAAAGAGCGACTATATGGCAATTGGGAGATGGATACAGTGGTGGGCAAACAAGGCAGTAAATCAGCCTTACTGGTGCTTACAGAACGAGTATCACGGTTTGAAATAATAATCAAATTAAGAAATAAAACACAGAAAAGTATAATAGCAGCATTAGATAAGTTAGAAAGAAAGTATAAAGATAAATTCAGCTTAATATTTAAGAGCATAACAGTAGATAATGGTGTAGAATTTTTAGATATGGCAGGTTTAGAAAAATCAGTGTATGATAAAGTATCTAAACGAACAACTATTTATTATGCTCACCCTTATTGCTCTTGGGAGAGGGGAAGTAATGAGAATAATAATAAACTTATAAGGAAATTTATTAAAAAGAAAACTGATATTAAAAACTTTTCAGCTGCTTATATTAAAAAAATACAAGACTGGATGAATAATTATCCTAGAAAATTATTTAATTATAAATCGGCTAATGATATATTTTATGAGAACTTAAACAACTGCTTAAAATGTTGCAATCGTTTTTAGATTTTACAAAGAATATATAAAATAAAAATTTGTAAGAGTATAAGACATATGTTACAAAAATAAGTATAACAAAATACCTCTTAGTATATAGTATAAAATTAAGCAAAAAACTAAACTAAACTAAGAGGTATAACAATGAATAAAGTGATAATAACAGAAGAAATGCGATTTCGTCAACGGTTATGTGAGTATGCATTAAAAAAAGGAGCAACGAAAGCAGCCCGCAAATATCAAGTGAACCGTATGTTTGTATACAGGCATTTAAAGAAATATGATGGAACAGTTCAGAGTTTATCTTTTAAAAGTCGTAGACCAAGAACCAGTCCAAATAAGCATAGTAAAGAAGAGCTTGATTTAATATTTAACACATATGCCGAACATGGTTTGTATGGTAATGCGGAGGTATATGTCAGACTTCTAGAAATTGGTTATAATCGTAGTTTTGGCAGTATGTGTATGCAGATAAGGAAGAAAGGCTTAAAGTCATTAAACAAGTCAAAAAAGAGCTATACAAGATATGAACCAATAACAGGTCAGTATATAGGCGACAAGGTTCAGATAGATATAAAATATGTTCCACAGGAATGTATAATGTTTTCCAGCTATGGTAAAAAATATTATCAGATAACAGCGATAGATGAATACAGCAGAATGAGAATATTAGAAATAGTAGAAGAAAAAAGCACATTTGAAACAGGTAAGTTTTTAGACGAACTGGAAAGTAAATTTGGCTTTCCACTAAAAACAATTCAAGTGGATAATGGCTATGAGTTTGTAAATGATAAGGAAGTTACAAACAAGAAAAGCTATTTTGAAGAGACAGCTGAAAAGAAAGGATATACTATTAAACGAATAAGACCTTATTCACCTTGGCAGAATGGAAAGGTGGAAAGAAGTCATAGAGAGGATGGAAAAATTTTATATGCAAATAATAAATTCTATTCCAAAGATGAATTAATTAAGGCTCTTAAACAGCATGAAGATAGATATAATAATACTGCTAAAACATGCTTAAATTTTAAATCTCCATATGAGATTGTTATTGAAAATAAATTATTGCTTGATTTATATTAAATTAAGATTTATTTTTTATTAAAAATGTAACATATGTCCTGTTAGTTAAGAAAAATTTTAAAAAATTTACCCATTATCTATTGATTTTTTTGATTGCTTATATATAATTAAAATTATATTAAGGTGTATCATTTGGATAAAATAAATATTACAGATAATATGGAAACAGTATCCATATTAAAAAAAGTTAATATTGCAAATAAAAAGCTTGCAGAGCTTAAAGGTATTGTGAAAACAATTCCTAATGAAAAAATATTGATTAACTTCATATTTTTACAGGAAGCTAAAGACAGCTCTGCTATTGAAAATATTATTACAACACATGATGAACTTTATAAACAGTTTATTTTTGATAAATCACAACATATTGCAGCAAAAGAAGTAGAAAATTATGTAGAAGCACTATACAGTGGCTATGATATTATTAAAAATACTGAGCTTTTAACAATAAATGGAATATGTGAAATTCAGTCTATACTTGAAAGAAATAATGCTGGAATTAGAAGTCAAAGTGGAACTAAAATATTAAATGCTGCAACAGGTAAAGTTATTTATGAACCACCACAAACAAAACAGGAAATAGAAATATTATTTGCTGACTTAGAAAACTTTATTAATAATGATGCTTTATATCCAGAACTTGATAATCTTATTAAAATGGCAATAATTCATTATCAGTTTGAAAAAATTCATCCTTTTTTTGACGGTAATGGCAGAACTGGTCGTATTATCAATGTGCTATACTTAACTTTAAAAAAACTTTTAGACAGTCCAGTTTTATATTTAAGTAAATATATTATAGAAAATAAGCAGGAATATTACAGTAAAATTGATTATGTTACAAAAACAAATGATTATGAACCATATATATTATTTATGCTTGATGCAGTTTATGAAACTTCATGCCATACTATCAGTATTGTTGAGAAAATATCAAAAACAATGATGGAAGTAAAACATAAAATAAGAGATGAATTAAAACTCAATTACTATTCTCAGGAACTTATAAATGCTCTTTTTTATATGCCATATACAAAAATTGCATTTATAGAAGAATATTTAAATATTACTAGAAGAACATCAGCTAAATATTTAAACGAATTATGTGAATATAATATTTTATCTAAACATAAATTAGGCAATAATGTATATTATATAAATGAAACATTAGCTAATATATTATCTAATACATAAGTAATGGGTAAAATCTGCTGATTTTTACACACCAAACTTAATCTATGGGTAAAGTTTTCAAAAATTTACCCATAGATTAGATAATGTATATAAATTAACTTTCTATTAGATTCATTTTTTCTAAATAATTTATAAAAGAATCTCTAATTTCATCTGTTCTATCAATAATATCTTTTTCATTAAAATCTTCTTTAGTCATTAATATTTGAAATTCTTCAATTCCAGTACCTTCCTTTTGTACCCCATCATTAGTAGTATACCCTTGATAATATATTTTTTTTTCTTTAAATCTATAATCTGCGGCTCTAATATTTACATAATTTTCAAGTAATATTTTATTACCAATTAGTTCAATATTCTTTTTATTCTGTAAATCACCATCTATATCATACCTTTTTTTAGCATAAATATGCTCTATATGAAAACTTTTATCTGAATCAAATATTTTTTGCTCTTTCTGATAAAATGCCCACCATGCAAGCATTGATTTAGTAATTGGTCTATTATTAGTAAATGTATTATAGTCAGCAAACATTTGAGCAATTAATTCTTTATTAATTCTATGTCTTTTAAAATCAATTTGACTATTATTTATAATATTTACTAATTCAGCAAATACTGGAATTTTTAATGCACTTATTCCTGGTTTTATTAATGAATAACCAAAAATAAATGCAATTATTTTATCTAAAAAGAAACAAAAATCTTTCTCATCTAATTCATTATTTTTATTTTTATATTTAAAAAAATAAGTTGTAACTAAATATGTCCACATACTATTAGGGGAGTATTTTAAAACAAATAATTTTTGTAATATTCTCTTAGAAAAACAATCATCTTGTCTGTATATCTTTAACCAAAAATCAGCTAAAAATTCTAAATCATTAAAAGTATCTTCACTGCATAATAGTTCATAGTTGTTTTTTTCATAAAATTTGCGTAATCCTTCAACTGTTGTATTGCTAATTTTTTGTTTAGCTCTTTTATAATACATGTAGCGTGTAAATAGCTCATCCATTGGAGCACCATAAGTTACAGCGAATATCTCTTTATAAATATTCTCTAAGTCCTTCCACATAAAAAAGGGAGCAAAAGCTCCCTTTATCTAGTATTTATTTGCTGATTTCTTCTAATATTCTTGATACTTCTGGCAGAAGCTGTTTTTTTCTTGAAAGGACACCCGGAAGAAAGAACAGTTTATCCTCTAATTTTTTATAGCCTAATATCTGTTCAGCTGGAGCAAAGCCTGTTGTTAAAAGCTGACTTTCTTCTTTAATAATGTCTGTAACAAGCAGCATCATCCAGTCAAGTTTATTATTTTCCTTTATGTTGGATAATTCATTTTTCAATTTGTCTTTTACTTCTCCAAGCTGAGTTAATGTTACTGTCTCTGCCTGACTTATACCAAAACGAATGCCGTATTCTTCAAATATTTTAAAATCTGTGCCTATAATATCTTTTGCAGAGCGGGAAGTAAGAGAATCTGTTGCTGAGAATATCTCTACACCATATTCTTTTGCATCTACTTCACATAATGATGCTAAATCATTAATAGCATTAATATCATCCTGTGTTGTTGTTGGCGATTTCATAATAACTGTATCGCTGAGCATTCCACCAAGCAGAAGAAGTGCATATTTTCTAGGAATATCAACTTTGTATGTTTTAAAAAGCTGATAAACAAGTGTGCATGTGCTGCCAACAGGTTTTGCATAAAATGTAACAGGACTGCTTGTTTTTATAGTGCCAAGCCTGTGGTGGTCTACTATTTCCATAAGTTCTGCTGTTTCAATGCCGTCTATCGCCTGAGTAGCTTCATTATGGTCCATCATAATAAGTTTAGCTCTTTTGCGTTTTAAAATATCTGTGCCAGTAATAACACCAATTAATTTACCATCTGATACAACAGGCAGGCTTTTTGTAGCTGATTTACTGATTGCTTCTGCTACACTGTCTATATAATCATAAGGTGCACATGGCTCTACTTTATTTAAAAGTTTACCAATAGGGGTAGCCATTTCTACACAGCGTATAGTTTGAGATGAATCAAATGGAGAATAAAACACCCAGCCTTTATAATTGCCAAAATCAAGCTGTTTACATGCTTCTTCATTAAGTCCAACAATAATAACAGCAGGATATTTTTTTGTAAATGCATCCTGCAGAATATCCTGCCTGTTACCTGTAATTAAAAGAGTGTTTTCTTCATTAGAAACATTTGATACATGCTTGTGAAAATCATCATAGGCCATTGTTGCAACAACAACTGATGCAGAAAATTCTTCTAATTCACCAACATTCAGCACTGTGCCCCTAAGTGAGCGGCGAAGAGAATCTGCTCTTAAAGAAAATACTGGTTTTGCTGCCCTGTCATCTCTTAAAAAAAGCTCTGTTACATCGTTTACTCCAAGCATACCCTCATATACATTTTCTTTATTTATTACAGGTATAAAACGGAGATTTTTTTCTCTTAAAATTCTTAAAAATTTTGAGAGTGGGTCATTTTCTTCTGCAGTAACAACATTTGTAGTCATACTGTCTATGACTTTTGGATATATATCTTTCATATATGCAGGCAGTGCTGCTTCTGCTTTCTGGAATATAAATTTTGTCTGGTCATTAACTGTGCCGCACCTTATAGGCACAAACTCATATTCTTTATTAATCTGTGATTTTAAATAAGCATAGCAAGCAGCTGATGCAACTGAATCAGTATCTGGATTTTTATGACCGCAGATAAACACTTTATTCATAGCTATTCTCCCCCATATTGTGCTATTTGTTCAACTATATCTTTACTTATATACCCTACCATACTGTCTAATAAACTGCCATCTTTATCAAACACAAATGATGTAGGTATAGGATTTATTTGAAAATATGCAAGAAGACTGTTGTCTGCCTGATAGACAGGATAGGTAATGCCAAAATCTTTAACAAATTTAAGTGCATCTGACTGGTTTTTATCAACAGCAATACCAATAATTACAAACTTGCTTTTATCTTTATATTTTTCATAAACTTGAACAAAATCAGGAGTTTCTGCTTTACAAGGCGGGCACCATGAGCCAAAAAAGTTTACAAGCACAACTTTACCGTTATGTTCCTGCAAAACTGATTTAAAACTTTCAGTATTAAGTATTTCCATACTGGATACTGAACTTGTATTTTGATTTTTATTGCATCCAGACATGACAGAAAGCAATAAAATAAACAAAAGTGGTAATAATATTTTTTTCATAAAAACTCCTTTATTTATCATAGTTTAAAATACTGAAAAAGTCAGTAAATTTTTAACTTAAAAGTTATTCTTATATATTAAAATAGTATTTCAAACATTTAAAATAATATATTTATATTAAATTGTAAATATTTTGATGCAGAAAAGCAGAAAATATAATAAGCTGGATTTTATGTAAAAAATGCATAAGAATATTAATATTTTCTTAAAATAAAAATACAGTCTTAAAAATAATTTCAGTTGAAATATTTACTTATCTTTTAAAGCATCACAGTTATTTGTAATATATGGCAGAATATGCTGAGCGAAATAGCCAGCAGAATATAAGTCTATGCTTTTTATTTTATCAAGGATATATGTATATTTTTCAAGAAATGGCTCACAATTTGAAAGTTTAATTTCCTGAATACATTCAATTAAGGCATCTAAATTATCAGCTGCTGTCAAAATAAGACCTTCAATACTGTCATCTTTTCCGTCAAAAATAATTTCTCTGTATATAGATTTATAAGGCTCAGAGATAGAATTAAGCAGGTTTTCTTCTACCAAAGTTTCTTCTACAATGCTTAATGCTTTTTTTACTTCTGCATTAGAATTTTTAGTAGTGCTTATTACATCACCCATAACAGCTTCTGGTATATCATGGTTTAGGGCTTTTCTATAAAGCCTTTTCCAGTCAATCTGTCTGCCATTTTCTTCTTCAATTATCCCTAAAAGCTGGGCAATCTGTGCAACAGAAAAAGAATGTTCTGCAACTGATGACCTTTGATGTAAAAACTCATTTGCCCACCTGCCAATATTGTTTAACTTTCTAGCAGTTGTTATCAATTTGCCAAGATTTTCCATATATCACCTTTCATATATTAATTTTAATATTAATGTTTGTCTACTACTAACTTATATTTTTTAATAACTATTACTGATTTAACACATTTTCTACACCATTATTGCAGGCATTAAATAACACTGTCTGTGGCTTAATAATAAATTGTTACAAATGTAAATCTTTTTTGATATTTCATTAACTTTTTTCTTGATTAATTTATTTGACAATGATAAAAAATATTTATGAATGAATTAAAATATGATATTAAAAAAATAGTGGAGTTTCTAGGGGGCGGTATAGATGAAACAATTATTGCTTCTCTTATTGGTATATTTGTTTCATCTGTAAATGATGAATTTCCTGCATTTGCAGAAGCTGTTGCAGCTGATGACAGGTCTGCTATCCACAAAATAGGCCATAAATTAAAAGGCTCATCAGCTAATCTTGGTTTTGAATATTTTAGAAAACTTTGTGAAGATTTAGAGCAGCATGCAAGAAACGATTTAGATTTTGACTACAAAGCTGCATTTGAACAACTTGGCACAGAAAAGCAGTCTATTGAAGAATGGTTTGATTCAGTAAAAGCTGATTACGGCTTATAAAAAAACTGTTTTAATTTATATAATTAGACTGGCTTTCTTTTACCTTTGTAAACTGTTTATTAGTTTTGGCATCTGGTTTATACTCATCATTAAATATTTCTAAATAATGCTGCAGCTTACCTCTTTTTACAAGCAAATCAGAAATCTCATTACGGTATATTTCTGCCATGTCATCAAGCATTGCTGCAAGCTTCTTTTTGTCTTCGCTGTTTTTTTCGTCATAGTTTTCAGCAATATATTTATCAACAGCATTATTTAGAGCAGATAAAAAATGGCGTATAGATATTATACGCATATCAGTAGTCTCTGCTTCACCTTTTAAAAAATCTTTCAGTATTTTATTTACTAATTTACCATTATTTTCCATACATAGATTAATCGGCAGTATATAAAAATACTTAAAAGAAATTTTCTAAATAAAGGTATTTTATGTGTAAGAGTATAAGACATATGTTACAAAAATAAGTACAACAAAATACCTCTTAGTATATAGTATAAAATTAAGCAAAAAACTAAACTAAACTAAGAGGTATCACAATGAATAAAGTGATAATAACAGAAGAAATGCGATTTCGTCAACGGTTATGTGAGTATGCATTAAAAAAAGGAGCAACGAAAGCAGCCCGCAAATATCAAGTGAACCGTATGTTTGTATACAGGCATTTAAAGAAATATGATGGAACAGTTCAGAGTTTATCTTTTAAAAGTCGTAGACCAAGAACCAGTCCAAATAAGCATAGTAAAGAAGAGCTTGATTTAATATTTAACACATATGCCGAGCATGGTTTGTATGGTAATGCGGAGGTATATGTCAGACTTCTAGAAATTGGTTATAATCGTAGTTTTGGCAGTATGTGTATGCAGATAAGGAAGAAAGGCTTAAAGTCATTAAACAAGTCAAAAAAGAGCTATACAAGATATGAACCAATAACAGGTCAGTATATAGGCGACAAGGTTCAGATAGATATAAAATATGTTCCACAGGAATGTATAATGTTTTCCAGCTATGGTAAAAAATATTATCAGATAACAGCGATAGATGAATACAGCAGAATGAGAGTATTAGAAATAGTAGAAGAAAAAAGCACATTTGAAACAGGTAAGTTTTTAGACGAACTGGAAAATAAATTTGGCTTTCCACTAAAAACAATTCAAGTGGATAATGGCTATGAGTTTGTAAATGATAAGGAAGTTACAAACAAGAAAAGCTATTTTGAAGAGACAGCTGAAAAGAAAGGATATACTATTAAACGAATAAGACCTTATTCACCTTGGCAGAATGGAAAGGTGGAAAGAAGTCATAGAGAGGATGGAAAAATTTTATATGCAAATAATAAATTCTATTCCAAAGATGAATTAATTAAGGCTCTTAAAAAGCATGAAGATAGATATAATAATACTGCTAAAACATGCTTAAATTTTAAATCTCCATATGAGATTGTTATTGAAAATAAATTATTGCTTGATTTATATTAATTTAAGATTTATTTTTTATTAAAAATGTAACATTTGTCCTGTTAGTTAAGAACAAAGAATATATAAAATAAAAATTATTGTTGATAAAATTAAGATTATATAATAAAATTACCTGATATTTTACTTTTTAGGAGAATAATTGTGGAACATATTAATGTTGGCTTTTTATCTATTTTACCACCGATTATTGCAATCGTTTTAGCCTTAAAATCAAAAGATGTTGTATCTTCTTTGATTATAGGTATTTTGTCAGG
Organism: Mucispirillum schaedleri ASF457; assembly: GCF_000487995.2. Taxonomy (NCBI): domain Bacteria; kingdom Pseudomonadati; phylum Deferribacterota; class Deferribacteres; order Deferribacterales; family Mucispirillaceae; genus Mucispirillum; species Mucispirillum schaedleri. The sequence continues at coordinate 2,106,852 of NZ_CP097562.1, read as the reverse complement.
CACAGTTATCTATACATTTAATATGCCAGTTAAAGATGGTGCAGCAGAATCTTCCTTTTTTAATAAACTTATTCTTTCATTAGAATATATGTTTACGATTATGGCAGATAAATTTAATGTTATGATGATTATATTTATGTGTATACTTGGTGCATTAGTGGCAGTTGTTACATTAGCAGGCGGTGCAAGAGCTTACGGACAGTGGGCTTCTAAAAAAGTAAAATCACCTGTTGGTGCAAAACTTGCTACATCTATTTTAGGTATTGTTATATTTATTGATGACTATTTTAACTGCTTAACTGTGGGAACTGTTATGCGTCCAGTTACAGACCAGCATAAAATATCCCGTGAAAAACTTGCATACCTGATAGATGCTATGGCTGCTCCAATATGTATTATTGCCCCTATATCCAGCTGGGCAGCTTCTATTTTAACATATCTTCCAGAAGATGTTGATAGAATGAAACTTTTCTTAACTACTATTCCATTTAACTTTTATGCTATTTTGACTATTGTAATGGTAATTCTGCTTTCTATATGGAATTTAGATTTTGGACCAATGGCAAAATTTGAAAGACATGCAAAACATAGAAAAACTATTGATGATATTAAAACAGTTTCAACCCATACTGATGATTTTTCTAATAGAAATATATCAGAAAAAGGTAAAGTATATGACTTATTAATACCAATATTTGCATTAATATTATTTTCAGTTTTAGCAATGCTTTATACTGGCGGATATTTTAGCGAAAATAAAACATTATTTCAGGCTTTTGGTGATACTGACCCTACAAAATCACTTGTTTTAGGGGGCTTTGGTGCAGTAATAGTTGCTTTTATATTATTTCTGCCACGGAAAGTGCTTAACTTCTATGATTTTATGGATGGTATAGTTCTTGGTGTTAAATCAATGGTAACTGCATGTATGATACTTGCATTTGCATGGACTATTAAAGGAACATGTGATATACTTTCTACTGGTGAATATGTAAGCCATATAGTAGAAACATCAAATATGCCGGTAGTATTAATTCCTGCAATAGTTTTCCTTATTGCTGCCCTGCTTTCTTTTTCAATAGGAACATCATGGGGAACATTTGGTATATTAATACCTATTATGGTAACAGTATCTGAAAGTGTTGCACCAGAACTGCTTGTTATTAACCTTGCAGCTACTCTTGCAGGCTCTGTTTTTGGTGACCACTGCTCGCCTATTTCAGATACAACTATCCTTTCATCAACAGGTGCTGCATGCAGCCATATAGACCATGTTACAACACAAATCCCTTATGCTTCTATTGTTGCGTCAGTATCTCTTATAGGCTTTATTATAGCAGGACTTACAAAAAGCTGGCTGTTTTCATTTGGAGCAGCTTTGATTTTACTTATAACTATACTAATTGTGCTGAATAAAAAAAACAGAAGTTTATATGGTGATGAATAACCATCTTCTAAATAATCTATTTTTTTTGAGCTTGCAGATGTGTGCAGGCTCAATTTTTTATAAGAGGTAATATGGAAAATATTTTAAATAAAGAAAAATCACTTTATCTTGCAAGACATGCCCATAATCCAGTCCACTGGCAGCCTTGGAATGATAAAGTATTTAGCATGGCAAAAAAATTAAATAAACCCGTCTTTGTAAGCATAGGTTATTCTTCGTGCCACTGGTGCAGGGTAATGGAAAAAGAATCATTTGAAGATGAAGAAACAGCAAAAATATTAAATGAAAAATATATTCCTGTAAAAGTAGATAAAGATGAATACCCTGATATAGATAAAGAATATCAGTTCTATATCCAGTCAACTGGTGATGCTGGCGGCTGGCCTTTATCTGTTTTTCTAACTCCAGATAAAGAGCCTTTTTTTGCAGGAACTTATTTTCCAAAAGAAAAAAACAGTGCAAAGCCTGCATTTAAAACTATACTGGAAAGCATAAATAGTGTATTTCATAATAAATATGATGAAATAGAAAAAGTAATAAATACAAGAAAAGAATTTATTACATCATTTAATCAGATAAATAAACCACTTATCTCAGAAGATAAAATAAAAGAATACAGAAAAAATGAATTTATAAAAATTTTTGACCCTGTATATTTTGGTTTTAGAGTTGGTGTAAAATTCCCTTATATTCCATCTATGATGTATCTTCTTGATAACTTTCAGGAAAAAGAGTATGCAGCTTTTTTGATTAATACTGCGGATAAAATATGCACTATGGGGCTTTGCGACCACCTTTTTGGCGGTTTTTTCAGATATACAGTAGACAGAATGTGGCAGATGCCGCATTTTGAAAAAATGCTTTCTGATAATGCTCAAATATCATCATTTTTAATACAGCTTTACAGAAAAACTGGTAACAGGCTTTATTTATTTACTGCTCAAAAAGCCATAGATTTTGTAATGTATGGCTCTATTAGAACTGATTATGGATATTTAGACAGTCTTGATGCTGATTCGCCAAATAATAATGGCGACTATGAAGAAGGATACTTTTATAAAGTAACTGACAGGGATTTTACAGTTTTAAATGAAAAAGAATTAAAAAACTTTCCTAATGAAGCAGGAGTTCATAATGGTGTGATATATTTTAAACATAAAGAATATATAAAAGCTGCCGCTCTTGATGTATCTTTAAAAAAAGCAGCTGACAGAATAAGCACTATTAAATCACATCCTGAACCTGATAACAAAGCTGTAAGCGGACATAACTTTATGTTCTGCACTACCCTTTTAAATATGTATGAAGCAGAAAATGAACCTTATGAACTTGAGCAGGCACTTGCTCTTTATCATAAACTCCGTCATTTAGTAGTCTATGACAGTAAAGTATATAGAGGACTTTATGCTGTAGAAGATGAAATAAATAAAGTTATGCAGGCAAATTCTGATAAAGATAATATATATTTAGAAGAATATATTATTAACCACAGAGTATTATCTGACCATGTATATTATCTTGAAGCAACTTTAAAATTTTATGAAATAACAAACGAAAATGAATTTCTTTTAATCGCAAAAAATATTATAAAAGAAATAGAAAATACTTTTGTTAAAGATGGTATCCCTTATTTAGATACCAGTCATAGAATAATAGACAGCTTTGATGATGATAAGCCAAACCCAGTTGGATTATATTTATATTTAATCAATAAATATGGCTTACAATTAAATATGCAGGCAGATAAACAGCTTATTGCTTATGCAGAAGACAGAGCAGCCAGATTTCCAACAGGACACCCTACAATGATTAGAGCATTAGAATTAATTAATAAATAATGGGGGGGGGGAATAAAATGAGTAAGATCGTATTTGAAAAAGAAAATTTTAAAATCAAATGTGCTGAAAAAGAAGATGCACTTACTATTTATGAGCTTATCAAAGGTATTGCTGAATATGAAAAAATGCTTGATGAAGTAGAAAATACTCCAGAAATGATAAAAGAATGGTTATTTGAGAAAAAAACTGCAGAAACATATATTGGTGAAGAATATGGCAAACCAGTTGGATTTATTTTATTTTTCCATAACTACTCTACTTTTGTTGGCAGAGCAGGAATATATGTAGAAGACTTATTTGTTATACCTGAAAAAAGGGGCAAAGGATATGGTAAATTGTTACTAGCTTTTGCTGCACATACTGCAGTTGAAAGAAACTGTGGCAGAATGGAATGGACATGCCTTAACTGGAATAAACCATCACTTGATTTTTATGGAAGCATAGGCGCAGTTAAAATGACAGAATGGACTACTCACCGCCTTGCAGGAAACACTCTTTCTAATTTTGCAAAAAGCTTGAAATAATATTAATTAAATAAATATTTTATTTAAGTATAATTAAAACAATAAAATAATAGTTTATAATAGTAATTATAGTATAAAAAAGTCATTAAAATTATTTATAGTTAAAACTATTTATATTTAAGTAGTCTCTAAAATAGTAAAGCAGCTTAATTTATCCTTTATTCTCAAATACTATCCAGCTGCGGACTGTTGATTCCATCGCTGTTTGCTTGAAAAGTTCTTGCATCGCAAAAATGGGGTCTTGCCTATATTAATGCAAGCCGTTTTCTATACTCAGAGCGGAGCATAGTAAAAGACATTCCTCTTGTATTTTTTAAATCACGCTCTGCCGAAATAAGTTCGGTTGAACTTACCCAACAAAGTTGGACAAGCCATATAAGGAGTGTATATGGCAAGAAAATACAGTTATGAGTTTAAGAAATATCTAGTAACAGTCCTAGAAAATGGAATAATGAGTGCCAGTGAATTATCAAGACACTGTAAAATTCATAAAGGAGTAATATGTAATATCTATAACAGATATAAGCATTCAGGCGAATCAAGTTTACATCATATCTTTACCCGCAATGAATATAGTAGAGCTTTTAAATTAAATGTGTTAACTTATAAGGCATCAAATAATTTAAGTTATGAGCAGACAGCACTACATTTTAATATACCATCAGCATCAGTAATATATGATTGGCATAAGTTCTGCTGTAATTATAATGGAGATAATATGTCATATAAGAGCCCGAATAATAAACATCTTCACTTTGTATATGAAAAGAAACACTTACTATTATAATGTTAAAAAGCCTGCTGCATTAGATAAATATGCAGAAGTCAAGGCATCTATATTAGAAATATATGAAAAATCTAACAAGACTTACGGTTATCCAAGAATAACAAAGGCATTAGAGAAACTGGGTTATACTTATGACAGGAAGACCGTGTATAAATTGATGAAAGAACTAAAAATTTCATCACTAATCAGGGTTAAGAAAAGGTATAAATAAGGCAGAGTAAGTCATATATGCAGCAATAAATTAAACAGAGCCTTTACAAGTGAGAGACCATGTTTAAAATGGGTAACAGATGTGGCAGAGATAAAAATTAATAATGAAAAGGTGTATTTATCAGCAATAATGGATTTATATAACAGAGAAGTCAAAGCATACAGCATAAGTAAATATAATAATGAAGATATGGTAATTGATAGTTTAAAGCAGGCAATAGATAAAGTAAAAGATACAACAGGGTTAATGATACATTCAGACCAGGGCATATTATATCAGGCTAATGAGTTTAGAAATTTATTAAAGTCCTATAATATAGAGCAGAGTATGTCAAGGCGTGGCAACTGCTATGATAATGCTGTTATGGAAAGTTTCTTTGCTGTATTAAAATGTGAATTTGTTTACATTAACAAGTTCAAAAATATAGAACAGTTTAAATATGAACTTGAAAAATATATTGATTTCTATAATAATTACAGAATCAAAGCTAATGGACTTACACCTTTACAGGAAAAAGAAATTTATTTAGTGGCTTAGTTCAAAATTTTTGGGTAAGTTCAATTCCATTAAATTTTTATATTATTACTTCATAATTAAACAAATATATAAAAAATAAAGTGTATTAATAAAAAATATTAGACATATAACTAAATAAGTAATATAATAGAGCAGAAAGTTATATATTCTTTTAGTCTCTCATATAAGGATTGTATTATGCAGATAATAATGAACTCATCAATAGCCAAATTACTTAACCAATCACCAATACCTGCTGCAATAATTAACGGACAAACAGATAATATATGGTATAATGATGCATATATAAATACATTCAAAGACTTCCCTAATTTAATAGATGCTATGCAAAACCTTTTTTCTATGAGTGAAAATAAAGTTTTTAACTTTATTAACAGCAGATATTCTGAAAAGTTAGAAGCCAAATATAAAGATGTAAAATATTATGCTTTAAAAGAGTATAGAAAATCTATTAATGAATCTATTAACTTTACTATAATATCAATAATTCCAGAAAATAAGTATAACTATAATACTGATTGTGCTGTAATTACAGAAGAATATTTTTTTATGAATGTGCCTCAGCCTTGTGTTATATTTGATTTTCATACTAAAAAAATAGAAACTGCAAATAATGCTTTTTCAAAAATATGCGGTATTCCTGTTGAGCATATCAGAAATATGTATATAGCAAGCCTTTTCCATGAAAGTGCTCATATAATAAATAAATACTTAAATTCAAACCTGCCATATAATAAAACTTTTTTAATCAGCTATTATAATTTATTAATAAATAAAACAATGATATTTGAAGTAATACCTATAATTAAAAAAGAATCTCAAGATTGTAAAAAAGAATATAAAGTTATATTTATGTTGAGAGATATTTTTGGAGAAATAGAAATACAAAGAGACCAAATCAGTGAAGATTTTCTCTGCTATCAGTTTTTAACTCGCTCTATTTCTGATGGTATTCTTATTGTAAATAACGGTATAATAATAGATGTTAATAATGCTGTATGTAATTTATGGCATTATGATAAAGAAGAATTAATAAATCAGCCGCTTTCACTTCTTATACCAGATGCATCTCAATATATTGATAATGTTTCCATAGTAAAAGGCTCATCTATTATGTTTGTTGGTGTTAGAAAAGATAAAACACAGTTCAACGGTGCATTAAAAGTGCAGTCCTTTGATAACTTAAATAAATACTCTATGGTATATATTGTTAGAGATTTAACGGAACATATTGCTGTTGCACGATTAATGGAAAACCAAACTGATTTCACATCAGAAATTTTTAATATTCAGCCAAATATGATTGCTGTTTTTAATGAAAATCACATGCTTACAAGGTGCAACAAAGTATTTTTAGATTTCTTTGGTTATGCGTCCATAGAAGAAGCTATACATAATATTGGCGATATTTCTTCAAGATTTTTAGATAGTAATGATAATAATATGTTTATTACAAATGCTCATAAAGATAACTGGTTTATACTGCCTATTGAACACCAGAATATTGAATATATGGTAGGTATGAATGATAAAACAGGCAACTATAATATATTTAACATAAAATCTACATTAATGGAAAATAATACAAATACATTCTATGTTGTTTCTTTTACAAATATTACAGAAACAATTGAAAAGCAAAGATGTATAAAAGAAGCAAATAATTTAATATCATCATATAGTGATTATTTAAAAAACACATTAGAATCAAATATGTTAATATTGGCACAGTATCAAAAACTTGCAACAATAGGAACTATGATTGGTTTTATTACTCACCAGTGGAAACAGCCGCTAAATGCTATCGGACTTATTGCACAAAATACTGAAGATATTTTAGAAGAAGATGATGAATTTGATAAAGAAGAGTTAGTAGAGATGATGCAGTCCATTATGAACCATGTAATGTTTATGTCTGAAACTATGGAAAACTTTAAAAATTTCTTTAAATCAGAAGATATTAGTGTTCCATTCAAAGTAAGTCAGGCAGTTAAATCTATTATGGTTCTTTTAACACCTGTTTTGAAAAAAAGTAATATTGAAGTCATATATGATATGCCTGCTCAGTTTGAAAATTTAAAAGTCTTTGGGGTTACTAATGATTTAAAACAAGTTATTATGAATATTATTGTCAATGGCAAAGATTCCATTGTATCAAGAAAAGAAAAAAAACCTGAATTAAAAGGACAAATTACTATTAAAATAGACACTCATAATGATGAAAGAATTATTTTAAGCATTACAGATAACGGCTCAGGTCTTAGTGAAGAAGATTTAAGAAAAATATTTGAAATGCACTATACAACTAAAGGCTCTCAAGGAACAGGCATAGGTATGTATATGGCTCAAATAATTATAGAAAAGAAAATGAATGGCATACTTAATGTTAAAAACAGAGATGATGGAGAAAAAGGCGCACAAATTATCTTAAATCTGCCAATACATAAAGGAAAGTAGATTTATTTTATAGCCTGTGAAACAAAATCTGTAAAATTTAGATACTTCGCCTTACAGGCTAAGTATGACTAAGGTAGGGACAGGAAGTCCCGTCTGAAAGTGAGCGATATACAAACTTGTTTCGGCAGAGCGTGATTTAAAAAATTCACGGATGAATTTTTTAATAAAGGACAAATTAAGATACTTCGCCTTAAATACTGAAATAAGTTATTTTAAAATTATGAAATTATATAATACAAAAAGCCTGCTTATTTTCATAAGCAGGCTTATAAAATATTATAAATCATTAAATAATAATCCTGTTGCTAATTTTGGATAGAAATAAGTTGATTTTTGAGGCATAACAAGACCGCTTTCAGAAACATCTCTGATAGATTCCATATTTTCCCCATTTAATATAAATGCAACTGAAGAATTTTCTTTTTTATAATCATCTATTTCTTCCCAGCTTTGAATAAAATGAATACCTGCTTTTGCAAGCAGCCTTTCGTCGCTGTATTTAAAATAGCCTTTTAACACTAAATCTTCTAAAAGGTATGTGCTTACTTTTCTATATACTGGGTGCTGCTTTTCAACAGATTCCTGTAATAAATTCATACCATATATTCCCTGCTTACCATAGTATACCCATGCTCCAGGAATATTTATATTATCTTTTAAAAATTTTTCTGCACTTTCTCTTGATTCTAATTTACATACTTCAAATAATGATGAGGCATATTCAATAAAATCTTTATCTTCAAAATTGTCTGCAACATCTATAACTCTATGAGTAGGGAATACTTTTAAACCTTCATCCATAAAGTTCACAAACATCATCATAACATAATCATAATAACGCTCTTCCCCCTCTGTAAGACCTTCTTGAACACGCATATCATCTCTGTATTTTAAAGCTGTTTCATACCTGTGATGACCATCAGCAATATAAATTGCTTTATCTCTCATAAAGCTTTCTATTTTTGTAATAGAGTTTTCATCAGATATTGTCCATACAGAATGTTTTACACCAGTTTCATCAATAGCTGACGCAGAAGGCATTGCTTTTTTCACATCATTAAATAATACTGAAAGCCTGTTTTCATTATCCTGATATAAGCCAAAAATTTGTGAAAAATTAGCTTTTGATGCTTTCATAAGCTCATATCTATCAGCTTTTGGACCTGAAAGTGTTTTTTCATGTGGGAAAACTTGACCTTTGCCAAATTCTGATAATTTTAAAGCTCCAACAAACCCAGAACGGACATAAGTTTTACCGCCATATTCATACACCTGTTCATAAAGATAGAAAGATTTATCTTGACCTTTTATCAATATACCTGCATCTTTCCATTTACGATATAGATTACCAGCAACAGCATATCTGTCGTCATCTCCAACAGGTAAATCAATTAAGACCACATTGTAAGGAGATTTAGCTGCATAGGCAGCTCTCATTTCTGGTGTAATAACATCGTAAGGTGGTGTAATAACATTTTTTAATAACACTTGTTCAGTATCATATCTTACGCCTCTAAAAGGCCTAACAATAGCCACAGTATTGCCTCCTGCTATAAAGCTAAAAATTAAAATTAGATTTCTTTAATCTATATAATCTAAACATTAATTGTCTTTTTATCATATTAAGATAATCATTACAAGTATATTTTGCCTAGATTAGTTTATTTTATTAATTTAGCAAATTTTCTTTTGCCAACTTTAAGTATTCCTTCATGTTCTGGTGCAGTAGTTAAGTCATACACTTTTTCATTTTCAAAATGTATACCGCCCTGTTCTGCAAGTCTTCTTGCTTCAGATTTAGATGACGCAAAATTTAATGCTAGTATAATATCTAAAAAGCAGCCTTGTATTTTATATTCCTGAATATCTGTTGGAACATTTTTATTTGAAAACACTCTTACAAACTCTTCTTCTGCTTCAACACCTGCTTTTGTGCCATGATAACGGGAAACGATTTCTTTTGCCAGGTTTTTCTTAGCTGTCATTGGATGAAAATCGCCAGTTTCTATATCCTGCTTCATTTTTTCTATGTCTTTTAAGCTCATATCGCTTAATAATGTGTAATATCTAAACATTAACTCATCACTTATAGACATAAGTTTACCAAACATATCTTTTGGACTTTCTGATATGCCAACATAGTTACCAAGAGATTTACTCATTTTCTGCACGCCGTCAAGACCTTCAATAATAGGCATAGTAATTGCAACCTGTGCTTCTTTTCCATACTGCCTTAATAAATCTCTTCCTACAAGCAGATTAAATTTCTGGTCTGTTCCACCAAGCTCTATATCTGCATTCATATTTACAGAATCAAAGCCCTGCATTATGGGATACATAAACTCATGCATACCAATAGGCTCGCCAGATTTATATCTTTTTTGGAAATCATCCCTTTCTATAATTCTTGCTACTGTAAATTTTGCCATTAAAGATAAAGTTTCTTTCATAGTTAACGGCTCAAGCCATGCAGAATTAAAGCATATTTTAGTTTTTTCTGGGTCTAATATTTTAAATACCTGCTCTTTATATGTTTCTGCATTTGCTAATACCTGCTCTTTTATAAGCGGTTTTCTTGTCTCTGATTTGCCAGTAGGGTCACCAATCATACCTGTAAAGTCACCAATTAAAAATGTAACATTATGCCCGAGCTCTTGAAAATGTTTCATTTTCTGCAGCACAACAGTATGACCTAAATGTAAATCTGGTGCTGTTGGGTCAAAACCTGCTTTTACATTCAGTGGTCTATTTTGTTTTAATTTTGCAATTAAGTCTTCCTCTGAAATAATCTCTGCTGTGCCGCGTTTTATAAGCTCTAACTGGCTTTCAATATCATGCATGAGCAATCCTCACTAAATTAATTTATTATAAAACTGCTCCAGTTGTAACTGTTAAGCAGTTCCTCAAAAAATACATATATTATAGCTGATACACCAAGCATTGGTGCAAAAGGTATTGGATAGTTTCTATCTTTTGTTACTGTCACCACTACTATACCTGCCACTATTCCAAAAAATGCTGCAAAAGTTAAAATAGCAGGTATTGAACCAAGCCCTGTAAAAGCACCTGCCATTGCAAAAAACATAAAATCACCTTCCCCCATACCTTCTTTATGCCTGATTAGAGAATAAAAATAAGCTGGGAAAAAAAGCACTAAATATCCCGCTGCAATACCTGCAAGATAATAAGCAGTATAGCCTTCAAAGAAAGCAAATATAAGCCCTGCTAAAATACCAAGTGCAATATAAACTGTTGGTATCATACCAGTTTCAAAATCTCCAGTAGATGTATATATATCTGTTAGTGAAACTACAAGAACTAAAAATATAAATATAACATACTTAAAAAACATTAATGATAAACCAAACTTTAAATAAATTACAACAAATAGAAGTGATGAAAGAATTTCTGTAAGCGGATACATTATGGGTATACTTTTTTTGCAGTGCCTGCATCTGCCTTTTAATAAAATATAACTGATTACTGGTATGTTATCTTTCCATGAAATATTTTCCATACACTGTGGACAAAATGACGAAGGCTTTACTATGCTGATATTTTTTGGCACACGCATTATTAATACATTCATAAAGCTGCCAAAAACTAAACCAATAATGCCAATAAAAATAATTAATAACACATTCATCAGCTGCTCTTTTTCATATATCTTAATATTTCTGTGCCATTAAATGCAAAAAAAACAAGCCCACTTTTTACTGCATAATTTATACATTCTTTAAGATTTGATACAGTAACTCTTTCAGCTTCCAGAGCAACAGCTTTGCTGCCACACTCTAAAGCATATCGTAAAAGAGATAAATCTATTAATGGATTTATACTTTCGTCACTTTTAGAATGCTTGCCTGAAATAACTATTACAGCTTTTCCATTTGCAAAATGACAGCCTCTGCTGATAGTATCAAGCCTGCCTTCAAATGCTTCAACTGCCATTATAGTATTATTTTTTACAACAACAGTCTGACCTGCATCATTTCTGCCTATATCTTTACTGATATAGTATCCAAAAGCAGTATCTGATAATATTTTTTTATCCGGCTTTACTTTTGAATAAATGCCTGCAGTTATTGGTGCCTGATTTTTTTGCTCCATATATTTACTATAACTCTACTTGCCCAAATATGCCTTTGCGTAAAAGTTCATCTGTTTTAAGAGCAACATTTAATGAAAGTAAATCATGCTCAACAGTAACTGTTCTTTTTGTTTTACCTGTTACACAGTTAATAAAGTGCATTATTTCGCTTTTTAATGGATTTTCTTTATATACAAATAACCTTTCTTGTATGAATTCATTTTTATATCGTAATTCTTTTTCACTAAAAGTCTGCTGAGTCTGCCCCTGACGATAAATATTTATATCCTGAGTAGTAAAATCAAGTTTATAAAGAGCATTATCTTCATAAACTGTCATAAACCTTTCTTTTATCTGGCTCATACGGCTCACATATAAATTTGCAACAGCATCATTTTCAAAAGCAATATTTACTGATGCAAAATCAGCTAAATCAGTATGAACTTTTGAGCCCACAGCTTGAATTGCTTTCACAGGACTGCCAATCAGATTTAACACTATGTCAATATCATGTATCATTAAATCAAGAACAATACTATCTGCTTTAAAGTTAGGATTAAACTGAGCAACCCTTTTTGTTTCCACAAATCTTGGGTTTTCTGTAATTTTCCTAATTTCCTGCACTGCACCATTAAAACGCTCCACATGACCAATATGGAGAACTAAGTTTTTTGATATTGCAATATCAAAAAGCTCACGAGCATGGTCATAGTTAGTTGTAATAGGTTTTTCTACAAGTAAATGTTTACCTGCAAGCAGACAATCTTTAGCTATCTCATAATGAAATCTTGTTGGTGCTGCAATAGTGACTGCATCTACATAAGGAAACATTTCTTTATAATTAGTGTAACCCTGCACACCAGTTTTTTCTGATAATTCATTTACTAAATCAGGGTTTGCATCACAAATACCCATCAATTTAACATCACTAATATCACTGTATAAATTTAAGTGATATTTTCCCATTTTACCAAGTCCGATTAAACCTACATTCAACATATTAACACCTCTATAAGTGAATACCAATATTTATCATTATCCAGTCAGAAAATACTGCTTATGAAACAGTGCAGCAAATATAAACAACTAAACTCTTGTTATTCCTCTGCGGGAAGATTCTTCTATAAAATTTCTAAAAGTAACAATTTCATTAAACTGTTCTAATTCTTTTAATTTTTCTTTTGCAGCATCTAATGTATATGACCTGTCAAGAAATATTTTTAAAGCACGAGCAAGCTCTCGTCTAGCTTCGCTTGATACTCCACGCCTTTTTAAACCAACCACATTAAGCCCTGCAATTCTGCCTTTAACTGGGTTTGCTGCAATACAGTATGGCGGCACATCTAATGAAATATGGCTCATACCTGCAACCATAGCCATTGTGCCAACATGAACACCTTGATGTATTCCTGCATAGCCAGAAATTAATACATAGTCATCAATATGAACATGACCTGGTATCATAGATGCTACAAGTGTAACATTATTTCCAAATTTACAGTCGTGTCCAATATGTGATAAAGCCATAATCATACAGCCATTGCCTATCACTGTTTTCCAGTCTTCTTTTGTGGTGGCTCTGTGAATTGGAGCAAATTCTCTAATTAGACAGTCTGTGCCTATGATTAGTTTTGTATCTTCATTTTTAAAGGAATAATCCTGCGGTGCACCACCCACATGTGCATTTGGAGATAAAATAGTTCTGTCCCCTATCTCTGTATGACATTCTACTATTGCATTCATACCTATTTTTACATTTTCACCTATTACACAATGTGGTCCAACATAAGCATTTCTGCCTATCTCTGCACTTTCTGCTACTATTGCACTTTTATGCACTTCTGCACTTGGGTGTATTGCCATATATTCCCCCTGATTTACTTTAAGGCTGCAGATAATTCAGCTTTTACAGCTAATTTATCATCAACTTTTGCAAAAACATTAAACCACCAGATACCCATTTTCTGCTTAACAAATTCTGCTTCCAGTATAAGTCTGTCCCCCGGTCTTACAGGGTGTGAAAATTTAACATTATTTATACCTGTAAATAATGTTTTAAGTCCTTCTTTATATGTGCCGTCTTCTTTCATTTTTAAAATTCCAAATATACCAGAAATCTGAGCAAGGGCTTCTATAATTAATACTCCCGGCATAACAGGAAAATCTGGAAAATGACCATTAAAAAATTCTTCATTTATTGTCACATTTTTATAACCAGTTATCTTATTATCAGTTATTTCTGTAACTCTATCCACAAGTAAAAATGGATACCTGTGAGGAAGTATTTGCTTTATTTCATCTATTTCTATTATTCTATTTGTCAAGATTCTTAACCCTCCGTTTTAATTCAGGCAGCTCCTGAAAAACTGCATGAGATTTCGCAAACCTGCCAAACTCCATACAAGGTGTGCCAAGATACATACCTTTTTTTTCAATACTTGCTGGCACTCCACTTTGACCGCCAAACATTGAGCCTGAGGCTATTGTAATATGGTCTGCAAAACCAACCTGACCACCTGCTATAATAAAATCTCCAGCTTTAATACTGCCGCTGAAACCAACCTGACTTGCAATTAAACATGCTTTACCAAGATGAGTGTTATGACCAACCATAACTAAATCATCAAGTTTTGTTCCAAAACCTATCTCTGTAGAGCCAATTGTTGCCCTGTCTATGCAGGCATTTGCACCAATTTCTACAAAATCATGCAGTATAACAGTGCCTTTTTGTGGAATTTTTATAGGATTTTCGTCAGGTATAAACCCAAAGCCATCTGCACCAATAACTGCTCCTGCATGAATAATTACATTATTTCCAATAGTAATATTTTCATACAAAGTAACATTGCCATATATTATGCAGTTTTCGCCTATTGTAACATCATCACCAATAACTACATTAGGATAAATTTTTGTATTTTTACCTATACGAACATTTTTACCAATTGATACGAAATTATCAATATGACATGGTTCTGCAATAACTGCACTTTCATCTAATGCTGCAAATTTTGAAATATACTGCTTAACCTGCTCTGCTGGATAAATATATGACAAGATTTTAACAAGTGCAGGTCTTGCATCTTTAACAATAATTAAAGGCTTATCTGTTTCAATATTTAAGCCTTCTGTTACAATATATGCTGATGCTGCACCTTCTTTTGCATATTTAAGATACTGTTTTGAAGAAATAATACATATTGAGCCGCTTTCCTGATTTTCTGGAGTGCAGAAACCAGTAATTTCAATATCTTCTCCCTGCAAAGAGCCGCCTAATAAAGTGGCTATATTAGAAAGTTTAACTTTTATATTATGATGTGCCATGAAAAGCTTACCTTTTATTTAGTTCCTTTTTTTGACCATTTAATATCAAATCTTGAAATTATATCACTTGTAATATCTACTGACTGGTTTGCATAAGCCATAATATCTGGACGCTTAATGAAAATAATATCATATCCCTTTTCTTTTGCATAGTCAGATATAACTGGGTCTAATTCTTTAAAAAGTTCATCAAGTTTAATAGCCTGTTTAGTTTGCAATTCTGTCTGTAAATCTTTTTGCAGCCTTTCAAGTTCAACACTTTTTTTGTTTAATTCAATGTTTTTATCTTGAAGAGCTGCTGTAGAAAGTGATGCTTTCTGTTTATTAATACTATCTGCCAGCTTTTTAACTTCTGCATCTTTTGACTGTAATTTTTTAACAGCTCCTTCTTCTAATGCTTTTAATTCTTCAACAGCTTTCATACCTGCCTTTGACTGTAATGTAACTGCCTGCATATCAATAACAGCTGTCTTTCCCTGTGCTAAAACAGTATTAGCTGCTAAAAAGCAAAATAAAACTACTAATAATAAAGATTTTTTCATTGTAATCTCCTATTTTTTGTATTCTAATCTATTTATTTTTATTAAATATTTCTAATAGTTATAGCATAAATCTTCAACACAGGCAAGTTTTTAAGAAAATTAATTTTATTAATTATCTTAGAATGTTCCACCAATAGAAAATTCAAATTTATATGGCTGTGAAGTATCATGGGCTTCTCTATTAAGTTTATAACCCCATTCTATCCTAAAAGGTCCCATAGGTGTAACCCACCTTAAACCTACACCCGCAGTAAAAAGCGGCATTTTGCCAAAATAATTTTCAGTTTTAGTATCTACTGCCTGTCCCATATCTACAAATATTACACCTTTTAACTTAATATCCTGTTTAATAGGGAAAATAAACTCTGCATTTACTTGATAATATGCATCGCCGCCATATCTGTGACCATCTCTGTCAATAGGGCTTATATCACCATAATCATATCCGCGGACACTGTTAATACCACCAAGACGGAACCTTTCGTCTATAGGTAAAGGCACTCCATCTTTAATAGATGTGATATAGCCAGCTTCGCCATGCAGCATAAAGCCAAGTGCACCATTTAAAGCCACAGGAAAATACTGAGTAGTTTCTGCACCTATTTTAAAGAACTGAGCATCACCACCTAAAAAACTGCCTGCAAAATCAAAGTAAAGCTGGCTTTTATTTCCTCTTGTAGGGTCCATTGGATTATCAAGACTGTTCCACATAATAGATGGAGAAAAACTGTGTGTTTCAAGCATACCCTGCTGCTGTCTTACATAGTAAGATGCATCGTCCTGTATATCAAATATATCTACTGTATAAATAGAAAATCTATAATTCATAAAAAGTCTGCGTTTTATAATAGAATGCCCTAAACGCAATGCTCCACCAATAGAACGCCTGCTGTATTCATACCATTCCCTTTCAAGAGAAAATAAATCAATACCAGCTGACACTGGCCAGTCAAAAAGCCATGGGTCTGTATAGCTGAAATAAAAGTCCATTCTTTCCTGAGATATTTCTGCTCTTAATGAAAGAGAATGTCCCCATCCCATAAAGTTATTACGGGATAACTGCACCATACCTAAAAGACCATCTATTGTTGAATAAGCTGCACCTAAACTAAATGTGCCTGTGGACTGCTCTTTTACTGTTACATCTAAATCTACCACATCTTTTGTAACATTTCTTTCAGCTATCTGCACATTTTCAAAATAGCCAGTTCCCATTGTATTAGCTTTTGCTTCACGGATAAGACGGCTGTTATAAAGAGCCCCTTCCATCTGGTCTATCTGCCGTCTTATTACACGGTCATTTGTAACGGTATTGCCCTTAATATTTATTCTGCCAATATGAACAAGGAAACTTTCTTCCACTTTATATGTAATATCAACTTCTTTTGTTTCATCATCAAGGTTAATTACAGGCTCCACATTGGCATAAGCATAACCAATAGATGTATATGCTTCTGTAAGTTTTGCAATATCTTCCTGATACTGTCTAATATTAAACACATCTTTTGGCTTTAATTTAATATATGCTGAAAGCTCTTCCTTTGAAAGTTTTTCATTACCCATAAGGTCTACAGAGCGGACAAAATACTGGTCGTTTTCCTGCACTCTGAAATAAAGGCTTGCTCTATCTGGAGCATCTTTTTCATAAACTAATTCAGGATGACCAACAGATACTTTTGCATAACCTTTTTCAAGATAGAGCATTCTTATTAATTCTCTATCTGCATCCATCATTTCCTGTGATATTTTACCACTGCTTGTAATAAAAGACCAGAAGCCACGCTCTTTTGTTGGAATAGCTGCAATTATTGCATCTCGTGTTATATTATCATTGCCATATATATAAATATTATAAATTTTCGCCTTTGGTTTTTCTTCTATATCAAAATAAATATCAACACTGTTTACTGTTCTTGGCTCTATTCTAAAATTTACCTTAGTGCCATATCTATTTTCTTCTTCATATACTGTTTTGATTTTTGTTAGAGCTTTTTCAAGACTTGCAAAACTTAATACTGAACCAGTTTTAAATGGAAAATCTTCCTTTAACTTAGAATTTTTTACTTCCTTATTACCCTTAAATATAATACTTCCAACAATAGGCATTTCTTCAAGAATATATGTTAAAACAAATTTATCACCATCAACAGATAAATCACCATCTATATTTAAAAAAAGACCTGTGCCATATAATTTTTTTATGCTTTCATTAAATTCTTTAATATCAAACTCGTTACCAGCTTTTATAAGGTATGGAGTAATTCTTGTATCAGGAATTCGTTTATTTCCTTCAAAACGAACTTCATCTATAACAGCAGCATAAATATTATTTATATTAAAAGATATTATTGCAATAACAGCTGTAAAAAAAATAAGCCATATTCTTTTCGTCATTATAATTATTGCTCCAGTAAGTTTAAAATTTCTTTTATTCGCACATGCTTTGCTCTTGATAAACTTTTATTTGCAACAAGGCGTGCAGTTGATTCCATAATAGTTTCCACTTCACAAAGGCCATTTTTCCGCATTGTTTCTCCAGTTGATACTAAGTCCACAATCAAATCAGAAAGACCTGCAATTGGTGCAAGCTCTATTGAGCCGTAAAGTTTAATAATATCTACCATAATACCTTTTTTAGCAAAATACTCTTTTGTTATATGTGGATATTTTGTAGCTATTTTCATATTCTGCCTGTAAGAATTATCTCTGCCTGCAATGCCTGCAGAACAAAGCCTGCAAAAGCCAAAACCTAAATCCATAAACTCATAAAGAGGGCTTTTGCTTTCTGCAAGCACATCTTTTCCTGCAACACCAAAATCAGCAGCCCCATATTCTACATAAGCAGGTATATCAGTATTTCTAATTAATAAAAAACTTATATCATTTTCTTCATCTGTAAAAATAAGCTTTCTGGAATCAAAATCCACAACATCATCTCTACAAATACCTTTTTTTATAAATAATTCAAGAGTTTCTTCCGCAAGTCTGCCTTTTGGCAGTGCTACTCGTATTGTATTACTCATTATCTTCTGTCCTGACTATTTTTGCACCAAGGCTGTTAAGTTTCTTTTCAAAACCTTCATAACCCCTGTCTAAATGATATATTCTATGCACTGAGCTTGTATGGTCTGCCATAAGTGCAGCTATAACAAGCCCTGCACTGGCTCTTAAATCAGATGCCATAACTGGTGCACCACTGAAAGCTGTCACACCTTTTACTACTGCATTTGAATCATTTAATGATATATCTGCTCCCATTCTTTTAAGCTCTGGAACATGCATAAATCTGTTTTCAAAAATAGACTCATTTATAACTGATACCCCGTCACTTTTAAGCATTACTGCCATAAATTGAGCCTGCATATCAGTTGGAAAAGCAGGATATGGTGCTGTCTGCACATTTACTGCTTTTATTTTACCATTCATTTTTGCATTAATTGTTTCATTATCAATAATATTTACTTCAAGACCTGCAAGGCGAAGTTTTTCTATTACAGCATCAAGAGCATATACAGGACATTTTTTTAATGTAATATCGCCGCCTGCACCTGCTACAGCACATAAAAATGTGCCTGCTTCAATTCTATCTGCCATAACTTGATGGTCTGCACTGTGGAGGTTAGAAACTCCATGTATAGTAATTGTATTTGTTCCATCACCTTCAATTTCAGCACCCATTTTACGAAGAAAATCTGCTAAATCCTGCACTTCTGGCTCTTGTGCAGCATTTTTTAATATTGTTGTTCCTTCAGCTATTGCTGCCGCCATCATAATATTTTCTGTGCCTGTAACTGTTACTTTATCAAATATTATTTCTATGCCTGTTAATTTTTCACATTCAGCAAATATATAACCATCTTTTACTTCTATTTTTGCACCCATTTTTTCAAGAGCTGCAATATGCAAATCAACTGGTCTTTCTCCAATTGCACATCCTCCGGGAAGTGATACTTTTGCTTTGCCTTTTTTTGCAAGCAGCGGACCTAATACTAAAATAGATGCACGCATTGTTTTCACAAGCTCATAAGGTGCTTCAAAATCTTCTGTATCATTATTTATTAAAACAGCACTGTTATTTTCAAAACTGGACTCTATACCAGCATTTTTAAGAAGTTTAAACATTGTGTTTATATCTCTTAAAGCTGGAATATTGCTTATATGGTATCTGCCTGCTGCTAAAATAGTTGCAGCAAGAATAGGCAGTGATGAATTTTTTGCACCGCTTATTACCACCTCGCCATGTAATGCTGGACAGCTTTCTATAATCAGTTTTTCCATTAAATACCTCTTTTACTGTTTTTAACTACAATTACTCTGTCATTATTAATGTAATCTTTCACACACTCTGCATAAAGGTTACATTCAGCAGCATAATCACAAATACTGCCTGCCTGATATGCCCCTATTTCAAAAAATATTATTCCGTTACTTTTACACAAATTTTCAAAATTACTCAATATTTTTTTATAAAAAATCAGCCCATTATCATCTGCAACTAAGGCATGATAAGGCTCTTTTTTTACTTCTTCCTGCAATAAATCATATTCATTTTCTGATATATATGGAGGATTGCAGACTACTATATCATATTTTTGTTTAGTAGTATAGTTTAATATATCACTGCATACAAATTCTATATTTTTTGTAATATTAAATTTATCTGCATTTTGTTTTGATACTTCAAGTGCTTTATCATCTATATCTAAAAGTGTTAAAAAAGATATATTAAGCTCCTGCATTAAAGTTAAACCTATTGCTCCGCTTCCAGAACATATATCTATAAGCTCTATATTTTCTGCCCGTCTGTATCTTTTAATTACTTCTTCAATTAATATCTCAGTTTCTACCCGCGGTATAAGAGTGTTATGGTTTATAATAAACTCTCTGCCGTAAAACTCACGCCTGCCTGTTATATATGCAGCAGGCTCTCTTTTTTCAAGAAGCGATAATACATATTCTGCCTTTTCATTATCTATTTCTTTATTATGAGCATACTTTGCCTTAGAATAATCTATACCAAGCATAAAGGATATTAAATCATAAACTTGAGAAACAGGCAGATTATATTTTTCTGCCCTTTTTATAAAGCTTTTGACAATCAATATTATAATCCAGCACTTTTTAATCTTTCAGCCTGATCATAAGATGCCAATGCTTCTAAAATATCTTCCAGTTCGCCTTCCATAACTTTATCAAGGCTGTATACTGTTAAATTTATCCTGTGGTCTGTAAGCCTGTTTTGTGGAAAGTTATATGTTCTTATTCTTTCAGAGCGGTCTCCTGAGCCAACCTGAAGTCTTCTTTCTTCAGAACGCTCATTTTCTGCTTTCCTGATTTCTTCTTCTAAAAGTCTTGACTTCAATAACTTCATAGCCTTTTCTTTATTTTTTATCTGGCTTCTTTCATCCTGACATGTAACCACTATATTTGTAGGCAGGTGAGTAATACGAACTGCTGAATCAGTAGTATTTACATGCTGACCACCTGCACCACCTGAGCGGTATACATCAATACGCAAATCTTTTGGTTCAATCTGCACTTCCACATCATCTGCTTCAGGAAGAACTGCAACAGTGCATGCAGAAGTATGTATTCTGCCGGAAGATTCTGTATCTGGAATACGCTGCACACGATGACCGCCGCTTTCATATTTTAACTTGCTGTATACAGATTTGCCACGAATTGCAGCAATTATCTCTTTATAACCGCCAACACCTGTTTCATTCATTTCAACAATTTCAAATTTCCATCTATTAAGCTCTGCATATCTTGTATACATTCTAAAAAGATTTGCAGCAAAAAGTGATGCTTCATCGCCGCCTGTGCCTGCCCTTATTTCAAGATATATGTTTTTATCTGCATAAGGGTCTTTTGGTAAAAGAAGAAGTTTTAATTCATGCTCTAAAGCAGGAATAGTCTCTTTTGATTCCTCTATTTCCATTTCTGCAAGCTCTTTTAATTCTTTATCATCACCTTTTAATATTTCATAAGCATCTTCTAATGACTGCTTTACTTCTCTTAATCTTAAAAAAGTTTCTACAATAGGTCGTTTTTCTGCATGCTCTTTTGAATATTTTGCAAAAGCATTCTGGTCTTTTAATATTTCAGGGTCAGAAAGTATGGCAGTTAATTCGTCATACCGTGCAGCTACTTCCTCTAATTTATCATACATATTCTTTTATCTCCTAATATTAATTACAATATTCCACATTTTCAGGCTTTTGATATGTTTCATCATCATCTTTTCTTAAAGCCTCTTTAATAGATACAATAGCAACTTCAAGCATGGAATCATCTGGCTCTCTTGTAGTAATATGTTGAAGCCAAAGCCCCGGTGCTATTAATATTTTTACTATAAAATTATCTGCATACCTGCCGCTTAATTTAAGTATTTCATAGCTAATGCCTGCTATAAGCGGCATAAAAATAATCCGTGAAGAAAGTTTTATTAAAAAATGAGAATCTTTTGGGATTAATGAAAATACAAAAATAGAAACAATTAACACAATAAGCAGAAAACTTGTGCCACATCTTGGGTGAAATCTACTCATTTTTCTTGCATTTTCAATTGTTAACTCCTGACCCTGTTCATAAGTAAATATGCACTTATGTTCTGCTCCGTGATAAGAAAAAACTCTTTTTATATCTTTCATTTGAGATATTATTAACAAATAAAGCACAAAAAATATTATTCTTATAACACCGTCTACAAAATTAAACACTAAAAAAGAATGCTCAACAATAGGAAACAGTTTTTTAGATAATTCAGTAAGCTGTAACGGAAGATATAAAAATAATAATATACCTAAAAGCAAACCTAAACCCATTGAAAAAAAAGTTTCTAATTTAGATGATTGACCCTCTTTTTCAAATTCATCAGGCATTGCTTTCTCTGCTGAAAAATTCAATGCTTTTATTCCTAATACTAATGCATCATAAAGACCTATTAATCCACGAAGAATAGGTTTCTTTAATATTTTATTGGAATCAAGCTTTATATCATCTCTTTTAACTGCAATTATGCCATTAGGCTGGCGGACAGCTATAACAAACTTATTCGGTGCTCTCATCATAACACCTTCTATGACAGCCTGCCCTCCTATATTTTTCTTTTTTTCACTCATTTTACTCACCTTTTTATTATTTCATTAAAATATACTACTTTTTTTAAATTTCTTAAAAATCTGCTTTAAATATTAGTTGAATTAATACAATAATAAATACCTTTTTTACAAAAAGACACTTTTTCTTCAAGAATAATAATATGAAATATATAAGGGACGCTAATGTTTTTTAAGAGCAGCTATACGCTTGCGAACAAGTGCAGCCTGACCGCAGGTAAATTTTCCTTCCGTGCAGCCTTTATTACAACAGCCGGGACCTGCTTTTTCAAATACAGCAGGTGCTGTATCATAACATAAAGCAAGCATTTTATCAGA
Organism: Mucispirillum schaedleri ASF457; assembly: GCF_000487995.2. Classification (NCBI taxonomy): domain Bacteria; kingdom Pseudomonadati; phylum Deferribacterota; class Deferribacteres; order Deferribacterales; family Mucispirillaceae; genus Mucispirillum; species Mucispirillum schaedleri. The sequence goes on along the minus strand of NZ_CP097562.1, from coordinate 2,083,656 downwards.
AAGCTCTCTTATTTCCCACTGAGCTCTGTTACATAACCTTAATGCAAAAAAATGTAAAAGCTCTCTTGCATTCATTGTAACAATAATTTTTGTTTCACATGCATTAGGCAGCACATACCTTGCATCTTCTGATGGAATATCAAGGGCAGAAAGTTTATTATAACATTCTGCTATCTGGCTCATAGCATTATTAAAAATTTCAAGAGCTTCACTGTTATTCTTAATAGTGTGCGGTATAATATATGGAAATTCAGCTCCTGCTTTAACATAACGCTGAGATTTCTGTGAATAGCTTGCAAGCCTGTGGCGGACAAGCTGATGAGTTAATGCACGAGATACACCCTCTATGCCAAATGAAAAGGAAATATGCTCAAAAACAGAAAAATGACCCATACCAATTAATTTTTGTATAAAATCAGTCTGCTCCGCACTAGACACTTTTTTCTGCAAATCAGAAAGCTCTGCTCCAGAGTAGCAAAGTTTAGCTGCCAGTGCTGCTATCATTTCTGGCTCTGCATTATGCTGCAAGAGTTCTACTTTTAATTCTGTATTTTTTTGCATTTAATTTCCTGCTTAATACTAATGAATATAAATACAGCCTATAAATATTATAAGCTGTAATTATATAAAATAAACTATTTTTTGCCTTTTTTATCTGCTTGTTTTTGTGCCTGTTCGTATTTACGCATAAATTTTTCAACTCTGCCGGCAGTATCAACAAATTTTTGTTTGCCTGTGTAAAATGGGTGGCAGTTAGAGCAGATTGCAATAGATGTTTTAGTAGTAGTAGAACGAGTTTTATGCTCTGCTCCGCATGCACATTTAAATACTACTTCATGATAATCTGGATGAATTCCTTGTTTCATTATTAGGGCTCCTTATTATATTTGACGGTTTCTGACCGTCATAGTCCTTTATAAAGTAGATACTCATATCACAATATAATATAAAATTCAAGATATTTTTTTAATATTCTCACTTTTCAGTATCACAGTAAAGTATCTTTATGATTTTTTTAGTAAATCCATGTATATAATTTAGATTTTTCGCTTTATTTATCCTTTATTAAAAAATACTTTCCAGCTGCGAACTTTTCATTCCATCACTGCTTGATCAGAAAGTCCTTGCGTCGCACAATATACTCCCCTTGAATTTAAAAAATAACACTTGGTCACAGTAAATGCTCCAGTCGCTTACTTTCAGACGGCTTGTTCTGATCCTGTTTCCGTATCACATATATAATTATAGATTTTTCGCCTTTAAAAATTAGGCTCAAAATGACAATATGTGAATTATTGTGATAATTATATATAGTTCAACACAATAACTATGAGTATAAAACAACTTATTAATGATAGTAGCTGTTGCGATTATGTTATACTGAGCCTGAAAGGCGAAGTAACTAAAAAGATAAGACAATTTAAATATATTATACTATACTGCAATATATATAATTTAGATTTTTCGCCCATAAATCAGGCTCAAAATTACTGCTGCATAAAATTTTTAGATAAATCCATATTATTATTTGCAAGCATCATAATAATAATAGGAAAAATAACCATTAAATAATAAGTATATCTAAAATAAATTATAGGACCTAACAATAATGTAGCTGCATAGCATAAGGGGATAAGTAGTATAAAAGCATTCTTATATACTTTTTTATATATAAAATAAATAAATGCAAAAACCAGAATATAAAATAATATACTTTGATTAACTAAAATAAATGCTGACATTGAATTATTTTGTTTTACAAAACTCTGTGTTTTTGACAAATAAGAACTTAGTAACTTATTTTTATGTTTATAATAATCTGATTTGCTGGCATTTATAAATTTATTATTTGGAATTACTATATGCAGTCCTTCAAACCATAAACTATTATTAAAAGGATATAAAAATGCACTTGACATAATTAAAAATGAATTTAAATAGCTGGCAGTATATTTTAAACCAAGCTACATATAACCTGTTATAAATTCTTTTGTCTTAAAAAAGTGTGAATTTGTGTAGTTTTTTACATTATCAGCTCTTTTTGGCAGATAATTATTCAAATCATTTTTATTTTTTACAATTTTTTCAATAAATTTAATTTCATCTGCATTTAATGTATCTTTATGATATTTATAAACTCTTGCAAGCTGTTGTATAGGCATAGACATACTTTCTCTAAATTCACCTTTATTTGCACCTGTTATTTTAATAATTGCAGTATTTAAAAGTATATATCCAATAAAAATACCTGCAAATGATACAAATATATATTTTCTATACCTTTTTGCAAACAGTAACATAATTGGCATAACAATAATAAATCCATAAATAACATTATTCCTTGAAAGGCATAGTATAATTCCTATAATAATAAGCTGTATAAAATATTTTTTCTGCCCTTTTAGCTCTATATTTTCAACTAATTCTATTATTTTAACAATAAATAATATTAAAAAAAATATAAATAATATTCCTTTTTCAACTATAATGGATATTACAGGATTAACAGGATATAATGCAGCAAATAATATTAAAAATACAACTGTCATTTTATTTACATTATATATCTTATTTAATTTATTTATCATATAAGCATAAATAAAAGATAACGGTATCATTTGAAAAATAATTATAAATAAAGCTATACTTAATATACCGTTATTTGATATTTTATAATATATGTATATAAAATACATATATAATGTAGTTAGTATAGGATGATGAGTATTAAATCTGCCTGTAAATAACTGAGATATTTGCGAACCTGCATCCCAATATAAATATCCGGGATACAGTAAAATAAAATACGGCAGCCAGCAAATAAAAATAAAAAGCCATATTTTATATATAGAATTAAACATTTTTGGCATTTCTGTATATGAACTATTTTGGTTTATATAATTATTATACATTTTTGGGATTTGAATATAGATAAAAAATATGCAGCTTGAAAATAAAAACCATATAGCTGGAATATATATCATTGAGTTTGTAAAGTCATTAAGTGTAAAATCTAACACTTCAGCATACCTTTCACCTTTTACAGCTCCTTCATAATATGCTCCAAGCACTGCAGCAAATGCAAAATATAAACCCACTATTAAAGATATTATAAGTAATCTTCTATCTATTCCATTTTTTAATAAATTTACTGCATAATTAATCAATAAATAAACTGCTGCAATAATAAATATGAATGTCATATTCATATAAAATTCTGATTCTATATGCTTTAAACGATAAAAATATTTTAATGAATACAATGTATATATTGTTAATATTATTTTTAAAATTAATAAATTATTTGCTTTAAAAAACATTTTCATTAAATTCTGCCCCTGTTTTTAAATGTCCACAGTTTTTGACCTGCAAAGTTCAGCAATGTAAAAATAATTTGAGCAAATAATATTGCTGTCTGCTCTATAATACTTACTGATAAATCAAAATTTAATGCAGTAAAAATATATAAAAATAATTTATGAGATAGTGTAAATGATACAATATAACTTAATAATATAATTGTAAAAAATTTCACCATTGATGAAAATATTTTACAATTTGATGAAAATGTAATCCTTCTATTTAAGAAAAACCCCAGCACTGCTGCACTAAATGTGCCTGTAAATGAAGATATATAATACCCTGAATGCAGCAAATTATACATTGAATAAGTTAATATCATTGCAAAAAGGGTATTAAAAAAACCTATTAAAAGAAAAATCATAAATTCTTTATTCATAAAGAAATAAATAATATTACTTATAAAATTCATTATTTATTTCCTTTTTTTAATGTATTAACCATATTTAAAAATATTTCAAACTGCTGCCTTCCATTCTTTCGCACACTGTCTAGTATTAATGATGCACTAAATGATAGTGCACTTACTACAAATAATGCTGTTGATACTATTAATGATGGAAATTTTGGTACAATACCTGTTTTGGTATAATCTATAAATACTGGAATAAAAAATACAACTGACAATATTAAAAATAACAAAGCAAATAATGAAAAAAATTGAAATGGTTTATATAAGCGATATAAATTAAATATCATCATAATTACTTTAAAACCATCTTTATATGTATTTAATTTTGACTGGCTGCCCTCTGGTCTATCTCTATATTGGATAGGTATTGATTTTATAGAAAAGTTTTTATCAAGTGCATGAATGGTCATTTCTGTTTCTATTTCAAAGCCTTGCGATAATACTGGAAATGTTTTTACAAATTCATAACTGAACCCTCTGTATCCAGTCATTATATCCTTAATATTACTTTTAAAAAATTTATTTATAAGATTTTTTACAAGCACATTACCAGAATTATGAAACAGACGCTTATTTTCTGTAAAATATGTAGAAGATAATCTATCTCCTATTACTAAATCCCCCCCCCCCGTTTTCAGTAACTGCAAATACTAATTCTGGAGCAGCTTCTGCCGGATATGTATCATCACCATCTACTAAAATATAACATTCTGCATCTATATCACGAAACATACTTCTCATCACATTGCCTTTACCCTGCTTTCTTTCATACCTTACAATAGCTCCATGTTCTTTTGCTATATCTGCAGTTTTATCTGTAGAATTATTATCATAAACATAAATAACTGCTTCAGGTAAATGTGTTTTAAAATCTTTTACAACTTTACCAATAGTCAATTCTTCATTATAACAAGGAATTAAAACTGCAACCTTATCCATAAGAGACCTCCATTTATTAATATAAAATTATTGATACAATATTGCATATATCTTTTTCTATTGCAATAAATTTACTATTTTTAATTTATTTTAAAATTAACTGCCAAGTTTTTTTACTTTTGATGATGCCTGTTTTTTCATATTTTCAGGTGATGAGCTGTTATTGATAATATATTTATACATTTCCACAGCATCACTGTTTTTACCCTGCTCTTCAAAACAAAGAGCAGCATAATAAGCTGAACTTACATCAGCAGGATTTACAGCCATTGCATCTTTATAAAATTGGACAGCAGCATCATACTGACCCTGTGATTGTGAATAGTAACCATTGGCAAATAAAATATATGATGATTTTTCTAATGTGTTTGCATACTGCAATAATTTACTGCTTTCAAGAAAATATTTAGAATTAACCATACGGACAGCCAGTGAGCTGATTAATTTAGCATCTGTCATTCCGTTTCTCACTACCACTTGAAATGCCATATTAGGATTTTTTAACTCTAAATACATATTTGCAATATTTGCTGATAATACATCATTTTTATTCAAAGCAAGAGCATTTGTATAATATTCTATAGCTCTTTCATACTGACCTTCATTTTTAGCTTTATTACCTGTTGTTACATACTGGTTATATAATGAAATTGTGCTTGCTGAAACTGTGCCTGACGGGTCTTTTGTTTTAATAGCTTTCACTTCTGCTATTTCTATTTTATCTGCATAATCTTTTATACTGCTTTTATTAAGCGATGAATTTTGATTATTAACTGCATAATTTTCTTGAATTGCCTGAGCATTTTTTTCAGCTCGTGCTTTTTCTTCATCTACCTGTTTTTGGGTGTATTCATTAGCTTTTTTAATATTTTCCTGACTGATTTCTGCAAAATTTACTTTACTTCCATTTTCAGCTTTATCATTAGATGAAATATTTTGTTTTTCTGCTGCAGGTTTATTATTTTGTTTAGTATTAACAGCAGGTGATAAATTACTTTGTGCAGGCTTTTCAGTAATCTCATTATTTACTGGTGCAGACTGTGGTGTAACAATAAAAAGCTGATTTGCAGGAATAATATTAACAGGATCCTGTTTTACCTGTGTTTTAGTGTTTTCTTTTTTTACATTACTCTCTTGATGGCTGTCAGGCATAGATACCATTTGAGCTTGAGTCTGCCTGCCCTGCATATCATTAAAAGGCTGAGTATCTGTATTATTATTACCCTGCATATTTTGATCAGGAGCAGGTTTCTTATTTATATCAGCTGATACTGCTGTCTGCTTTTGCTGATTATTTTGGAGATCAGGATTATATGGCTTACCAAGAGATTTTACATTATTACTACTATTTACTGCCTGTGCAGACTGCTGATTATTTGAAACAATACCTGCATGTTTAATAAGTGTATTATCTTCTTTATTAAGAAAATAAATCAAAGCTGCCACAATAACTGCAAATAAAACAACACTTACAGTAACAAAACCTTTTAATGGAGCTTTGTTGCCATTAATATCTTTAATTTCTGCATTTTTGACAAATTCCTGATATTTTTTAGTATTAATAACAGCATTACGCAAAGCAGGAGGTGCCATCATTTTTTCATCATTTTCTTCACTGCCCTGCTCTTTTTTCATTTTATTAAGAGTATCTGTAATAAGACTCATTAATTTTCTCCACATACTAACTTAATCTTGGACTTACTAAAATTTTGTCATAAGTCATTCTGCACCTGATTTTAAAGGCAAATCTAAATTATTTATATTACATTAACACATAATATATTTAAATTATCTCATTTTTTAAATACTTCGCTTATAATTCAGGCTGAATATTAGACATAATTCAGCTTAAATGCTATTGCTGTATTCATTATTTTATTTCCATATAAGATTAATTATATGGATTAATCTAATTTTTTTGGGTAAGTCCATCTTTAATGTAATATATGCAATGCTTATAAATTGCAAGTATTTTATAAGAAAATACACTTATTTTTTACATGATATTAAAAAATGTAGAATACTTTATTTTAAACCGCAGATATGCTGCTCCATAAAAAAAGCCACCTGCATAAGCAAATGGCATAAATATATAAAATTTGATATTTTTATAATACTTCCTGCCCCACTGTATATCTTACAAGAGGAATAATAAAACATATAGGGCAATGATAAAGAATATCGTAAAAGCGGATACCTGCAAACAATTAGCGTTTTGAGTATTGGTCGCTTTTTCTTGCTTTTGGTTTCCCATATTTTTTTCTTTCAACCATACGAGAATCCCTTGTCATAAAGCCTGCTTTTTTCATTTCAGAACGAAATTCTGGGTTAAATTGTTCTAAAGCTCTTGCAAGACCATGACGAACTGCACCAGCCTGACCTGATTTACCACCACCTGCTACTGTAATATATAAATCAAATTTACCTTCTTGATTTAATAAAGCAAGTGGCTGTAAAACTATTTGACGAAGTGTCATACGCTCAAAGTATTCTTCAAGTGTTTTATTATTGATTTTAATATCACCTTTTCCCGGTTTGATAAAAACACGAGAAACTGATGTTTTTCTTCTACCTGTTCCGTAGTTATAGTTAGACATATTTAAACTCCTCCTACATATCTACTTTTACAGGCATTTGAGCTGCATGAGGATGCTCTGCACCTGCATAAATTTTTAATTTTTTTATCATTTTACGACCAAGAGTAGTTTTAGGAAGCATTCTTTCCACTGCAAGACGAAGAACTTCTTCTGGTTTTCTATCCATCATTTCAGCATAAGAGCGTTCTTTAATACCACCAAGATAGCCTGTGTGCCAGTAATATTTTTTATCTTTTGGTTTAAATTTACCTGTTGTAGCAATTTTTTCAGCATTAACAACAACAACAAAATCACCAGTATCTATAGATGGTGTATAGATAGGTTTGTTTTTTCCCATAAGGGTCATAGCAATTTTAGAAGCCAGTCTGCCTAATATAACATTTTCTGCATCATAAAGATACCATTTTTGTTCAAAGGAACCCGGCTTAGCCCATGTTGATTTCATAATTTATAAATCCTCATTCATTCGTTAGATTTTTTTAAATAAAATATTAAACATTGTCAAGAGAAAACATTAAATTTTCCCTTATTTTCCTAATACAATATTAGAAACCTTTTTTTCTTTCTCTAATGCGAGTAGCTTTACCGCGTAATGCACGGAGATAGAAAAGTTTAGCCCTGCGAACACGACCACTTCTTTTAAGCTCAATGCTGTCTATTCTTGGTGAATATAATGGGAAAGTTCTTTCTACACCAACATCACCAACAACTTTACGAACTGTAAAAGTGCTGCCTACTCCTCCTCTATGGATTTTGATAACAACGCCTTCATAAGGCTGAACACGCTCTTTGTTACCTTCTACGATGCGGAAGTTCACACGAACAGTATCGCCTGAGCGGAACGATGGCACAACTTTCGCCATATATTCTGACTCAACCGCCTCGATGATTTTGTTTTTCATTTTATTCCTCCTGAAATATCTTATATTTCTGTAATTCTATCAAGAAGTATTGCAACAGCACTGCGGACTGATAAATGGTTGAACTCTCCAACTCCCTCTATAGGTTCCACAATATAGTCTGCTGTTTCAAGCACTTCATCAGCAAAACCCCAGCCTGTTCCAAATATTAATAAAACTGGCTGCTGTTCAGCTTGCACACCTAACTGCCTTGCTGTAATTGTTGCCTTGTTTGCTTTGGCAGTTGTTGCCACAATTAATGGACGCTGTTTATGGCGTTTTTCAATATCAAGTAAGCTTTCAGAAAAACTTTCCTTTAGCTCAGTATGAGCAAAAGCCTCCATTCTATTAGGGTTATAGGTAGAGCCAAAACCATTCATCCAGTGTTTTATAACTCTTGATGCTATCTCCCTTTGAGCTTTAATTGGTGTTACTACATAATACTTTTCTACACTGTATGTTCTACAGCTGCGGGAAATATCGTGCAAGTCTAAATTTGTTACAGCTGTTGCAACTATATCCCCTTGTTTATCTCTCATTGGATAATGCATTAAAGCAACATTAAGTTTAAGTTTTTTACTTAAACCTCGTTTCTGCTCTGCACATATTTTTTTTCTGCTTTCTATATCTTGCAGAGAAATATCTAATAAATCTGGTCTGTTTCTTCGTGTAATCTCTAAAGCTTTATCCCTGCGCCATTTTAAAATTTCTGCATGGTTGCCCTGAGTAAGCACATCTGGCACCTTTAAGCCTTTATATTCAACTGGGCGTGTATAGTGTGGATACTCAAGCATCCCCGTAGTGAATGATTCATCATCTGCACTTGTTTCATCTCCAAGAACCCCCGGGACTAAACGGGCAATTGAATCTATTACAGTGATTGCAGCAAATTCACCACCGGTGAGTATAAAGTCACCAAGAGACAGCTCCATATCAACAACAAGCTGTCTAACACGCTCATCTACTCCTTCATATCTGCCGCAGATAAATGTTATATTATCATAATCTGTGGCAAATTTTTCAGCTGTCTTTTGATTAAACTTTACACCTCGTGGGTCTAAAAGCACCACAAAGGTATTTGATTTTTCTCTAAGAGCAGCTACGGCTTCACATATAGGCTCAGGCTTCATTACAAGACCTGCTCCACCGCCATATTGATAATCATCAGTAACTAAATGGCGGCCCTCTGCATAATCCCTTAAATTAACAGGATTAATACTGATAATTCCTTTTTCTAAAGCCTTTGATACAACACCTTGCTTGAATACAGCATCTATCATTTCAGGAAAAATAGTTATTACATTATAAGTCTTCATACACTAAACCCTGCTCTGATACAACTATATATTTACTTTCTGTATTTATTTCAAGCACATGGTCTTTATTATTAGATATAAGTGCAAACCTGCCGTCCTGCAATGCTATGCGGAATATATCCACAGAGCCTGATTCCATAACATCTATTAGTCTGCCAATTTCTTTTTTACTTGGCAAGACTACTGGCATATTTTCTATTTCAAACCAGTAAACTTCATCATCATTTGCTTTTGGCAGCATATCTTCTGTAATTGATACATTTAAGCCTTTAAGCTTTGCTGCATCTATTTCAGAATCAATTCCTTTAAGGCGGACAATCAAAAGATTATTATGCTCCCTTATATCTTCAATTTTCAAAGACCTTTTTAACTCGTTTTCATAAGTTAATAATAAAAATTCCATTTGGTCAAAAAGTTCAGGATGGCTTGTATTCGGCTTAATTTTAAGCTCTCCGTCAAGCCCGTATGTTCCTGCTATTCTGCCTATGGAAATAAACTTCATATAATACCTGCTGATAAGTATTACTCAACAATTTCTAAACCGTAGCGTTCGCCTTTACGGGCAGAAGCTGCTGCTAATATAGAACGGATAGATTTTGCTGTTCTTCCCTGTTTGCCAATAACTTTGCCTAAATCGCTTTCAGCAACATAGAGTTTTAATACTTTACCTTTTTCATTTTCCCCTTCTTCAATTTTAACCTGTTCAGGGAATTCTACTATTGATGTAACAATATAATTAACTAATTCTTTCATACTTATTTTCCAGCTTTTACTTTATTTTCTGCAAATTTTTTAATAATGCCTAATTTGCTCATAAGGCTTTTAGCTGTATCAGTTGGGATTGCACCTACTGATAACCATTTTAATGCTTTTTCTTCATCAATTTTGAGTTCAGTCTCATTTGGTAACGGGTTATATGTTCCAATAATTTCAATAAAAGCACCATCCCGTCTTGTTCTTGAATCTGCAACTACTATACGGTAAAAAGGGCGTTTTTTACGACCCATACGCATCAGTCTAATTTTTGTTGCCACTTATGCCTCCTAATTTATATAGACTTAGTCTATTTTTATTTATTTTTATTCTATAATTTCTTTAAAACTTCATACCTTTCATTAATTTTGCCAAATCTTTCATATTCATATCTGGTGTTTTGCCGCCAACTTTGCGGCTTACTTTTTTCATCATTTTATTCATATTAGTAAGCTGGTCAATTAATTTATTTACTTCATTAACAGAAACACCAGCACCGCGGGCAATACGCTTTTTACGGCTGCCATTTAAAGCATCCTGTCTTGTGCGTTCCCTTTTTGTCATACTGTATATAATAGCCTGTGTGCGTTTGATACGGCTTTCATCAATATCTGCACTATTGATTTTTGGAAGACCGGGTATCATTTTTAATATGCTTTCAAGGGAGCCCATTTTATTCATCATAGAAAACTGCTTTAATATATCGTTATAGTCAAGACCTGTTTTTATCTTGCCTGCCATCATTTCAGCTTCTTCTACATCAATAACTTCCTGAGCTCGCTCAACAAGAGAGACAATATCTCCCATACCTAAAATACGAGAAGCCATTCTGTCTGGGTGGAAAAGCTCAAATTCGTCTGGCTTTTCACCTGTGCCTATAAACATTAACGGCTTGCTTGTTGCATATCTGATAGAAAGAGCAGCTCCGCCCCTTGCATCACCATCTGTTTTTGTTAAAATAACACCAGTAATTTCAAGACGATTATTAAACTCTGTTGCAGCATTAACTGCATCCTGACCTGTCATAGCATCTGCAACAAAGAATGTATAATGTGGTGAAACTGCTTTTTTAACATTTTCAACTTCCTGCATAAGCTCTTCATCAATATGCAGCCTGCCTGCAGTATCTACTATTACAATATCTTTTGCAGCTTTTTTTGCATACTCTAAGCCGTCACGGACAATTTTTACTGCATCTTTTGATGATTTATCTGAATATACATCTATATTTAAATTTTTACCTAATACTTCCAGCTGGTCAATAGCTGCAGGTCTGTAAATATCTGCTGCAATTAATAATACATTTTTACCATCTTTGGCAAAATATCTGCCAAGTTTGCCTGCACTTGTAGTTTTACCAGAACCTTGTAAACCTGAAAGCATTATTATTGTAGGTGGTATAGACTGTAATGGAAGTGATGGCTCATAATCTTTGCCACCAAGGATTTCCACAAGATTATCATGGACAATTTTGATAAACTGCTGAGCTGGAGATACACTTTTAATAACAGATTCACCAAGAGCAGCTTCCTGCACTCCTGATATAAATGATTTCACAACTTTATAGTTAACATCCGCTTCCAGTAAAGCCATGCGAACCTGTTTAACAGCTTCTGCAATATTCGCTTCTGAAATGCGAGCTTCCCCTTTTAAACGTTTGAAAACGCCAGAAAGCTTTTCATTTAAATCCGCAAACAAGTTTCAATCTCCTGCGTCCTATTCTTTTGTATGAAAATATCCCTAAAATAATCAGGGATACTTCTTATATATAACTTTAATTGATTTGTCAAGAGAAAAAATAAATTTTGTAATTTTAGATTCTTAACTAACAGGACAAATGTTACACTTTTAGTAAAAAATAAATCTTAACTTAATATAAATCAAGCAATAATTTATTTTCAATAACAATCTCATATGGAGATTTAAAATTTAAGCATGTTTTAGCAGTATTATTATATCTATCTTCATGCTGTATGCTGTTATTTCTCTGTTATACAAGTCCATTATTGCTGATAAATACACCTTTTCATTATTAATTTTTATCTCTGCCACATCTGTTACCCATTTTAAACATGGTCTCTCACTTGTAAAGGCTCTGTTTAATTTATTGCTGCATATATGACTTACTCTGCCTTGTTTATACCTTTTCTTAACCCTGATTAGTGATGAAATATTTAATTCATTCATTAATTTTGCTACTGTCTTCTTATCATAAGTATAACCCAGTTTCTCTAATACCTTTGTTATTCTTGGATAACCATAAGTCTTGTTAGACTTTTCATATATTTCTAATATAGATGCCTTGACTTCTGCATATTTATCTAATGCAGCAGGCTTTTTAACATTATAATAGTAAGTGCTTCTTTTCATATTACTCACAGACAACAGGATATCCAAACTGTAATACAGCTCTTTTTCAAGCTCTGCTATTCTTGCTTTCCTTGATTATTAATATCTTTTACAAAGTGAAGATGTTTATTATTCGGACTCTTATATGACATATTATCTCCATTATAATTACAGCAGAAATTATGCCAATCATATATTACTGATGATGATGGTATATTAAAATGTATTGATGTCTGCTCATAATTTAAATTATTTGATGCCTTATAAGTTAACACATTTAATTTAAAATCTCTACTATATTCATTGCGGGTAAAGATATGATGTAAACTTGATTCGCCTGAATGCTTATATCTGTTATAGATATTACATATTACTCCTTTATGAATTTTACAGCGTCTTGATAATTCACTGGCACTCATTATTCCATTTTCTAGGACTGTTACTAGATATTTCTTAAACTCATAACTGTATTTTCTTGCCATATACACTTCTTATATGGCTCGTCCAACTTTTTTGGGTAAGTTCAAAAAAGACAGATAGTTTAAATATATTATTCACTGCTGTAATATATAATTATGTTATAATAATTACTATAAAAAAGAAAGCTGTGAAATATATAATCCCACAGCTTAAAATCTTTTGTCAAAATAAAATTTTAATGCAAAAAAAGTAATATATTCAACTAATCTGCTGAACTTACTATTTTAACATTTTGAGCCTGCAAGCCTTTATCGCCTTCTATTGCTTCAAACTTTACATTGTCTCCTTGTTTTAATGTTTTGTAACCATCGCTTTGAATAGCAGAAAAATGGACAAATACATCTGCACCATTTTCATCAGTTAAAAAACCATAACCTTTTGAGTTATTAAACCACTTAACTACACCACTTTGACTCATTATACAAACCCCTAAAAAATTTACATTCAAGCATAAACACTCATTATATATAAATACACAATTTATATATCAATGTCAAGTTTTTAATATTGTTTTTACTAAAAAAAGATAATCTAATCATAAAGCATAGAAAGATACTGACAAATTCATGATAATTCTGTATAACTTATTCAAAAATTATAAGGATAATCAGTTTATGATATATAATAATATTGTAAAAGCAGTTTTTAAAAACAGACCTAACAGGTTTATTGCTGAATGCAGTATTGATAATAAAAATATTATTGTTCATGTGAAAAATACAGGCAGATGCAGAGAGCTTTTAATAAAAGATACAGAAGTTTATTTAGAATATTTTTCAGAAAGCAGCAGAAAAACTAAATATGACCTTATAACAGTTAATAAAAATGGCAGATTAATTAATATGGATTCATCTGCACCAAATAAAGCAGTATATGAAGCCCTGCATAATGGTAAAAATATATTAAACATTGATGAGCCATTAACATTTATAAAAATGGAGCAGAAATATAAAACATCCCGCTTTGATATATATGCAGAAACAGCAGATAATAAAATATTTATAGAAATTAAAGGTGTAACATTAGAAGAAAATAATATAGTAATGTTTCCAGATGCACCAACAAAAAGGGGTGTAAAGCATATTATGGAGCTTATAGATGCAAAAGAAAATGGGTTTGATACATATATTATATTTGTAATACAAATGCAAAACCCAGAATATTTTACACCAAACTATAAAACTCATGAAGAATTTGGAAAGGCTTTGCAGTATGCAAAATCAAAAGGCATAAAAATACTAGCATACGACTGTATTGTTACAGAAAACTCCATAAATTTAAATAATCAGATAAATATTAAACTTTAATCCCACCAGTTACTTTTTAAGTCTGATTTATTAGGGCATGATGTAGTTGAAATACTTGAATATACTGTTTCTACAATAGTTTTCATATTTTCTAATGTTCTTTTTCCTATTGTAGAGTTATTCCATTCATCAAGCCCTGCATATCTAAAAGTGCCTGCTTTTTTAATCACTCTGTTTATATCTACACGGACAACCCTGTCTGACTGGATAAAATAACCAACAGAGCCTTTTAAATATATGCCGTCCTTTTTATCATCAATGACTATAACTGCTGATTTATCTGGATTATCAGTGCCTGCTATTTCAAAAAGTTTAGATGGGTTATCATAAAGAGACGGCAGACTTTCTAAGCTGAATGAACCTTGTAAAGCATACATTTTGATAACATTGATTTCATAACCGGGCATTACAAGATTATACAATAAGGCAATATTATTATCTTCTTTTACAGTGCTCATATCTATATATCTGATTTGGTCAGAAAAATCTATTTTCATACATGGGTAGTTAAAATCTTCCAAAGTATAAGCATTTACAACAGGCTTTACTGCCTTATTAGCACAGGAAGAAAACATAAATGATACAAGCAAAATAACTATTAATATATATACTTTTTTCATATAACACTCCACTATTTAGTAATACTTAAAGACTAGCAAAAACTATGCCTTTTATATACTATACTGATTAATAGATTATTACAAGAAATTTCACTTTATATTTTTTTATTTTTACCGATAAAAAATTAATGAAAACATATAAATTTATTTCCGCAGTTACATTTTGTCTGTTTTTTATTTTTTTTACACAAAATTTGACTTATTCACAGTCTTTATCTGTATTTGATACTGTAAATCTGCTGAATTCATATATATGTAAAAACTGTTCATGTGATAATTCTGGAAACTGTTCCTGCGATAACTGCATATATGATAATACAACTTTAACAGAACTTTTAAGCGGAAAAGACTGTAAATGCACTTCATGCTCTAATACAAAAAATAATACAAATAACAGCATAACAGGTAATAAAGATACAAACCTTGATAACCTGCTTGATATGACATGCAAAAACTGCACATGTGATAATGAAACAGTCAGGTATCTAAAAGAAATGTTTATGAATGCTACAGACTTCAGTGTATGCAAAAATAAATGGGATTTAGTAAAATTTCCAAAAGGCACTAATCTGGAAAAATGTGTAAGAGAATTTACAGGTTTTAAAAGATGGCCTGTATCATGTGCTGAAGCTGAAGCAGTAACTATGATTAAATGCAAAGACCCTAATATTACAAGCCTTGAAGGCTTGCAGCAGTTTGTTAATCTAAAACTTATAGATATGGGGGACCAAGGAACAAAAATAGATGATGTTATGCCACTGCGTAATTTAAAACGGCTGCAGCGTCTTGAAATACCTAACTCTGAAATAAAAAATATAGAATATCTTACAAGACTGCCTATGCTTAACACTTTAAATTTAAGCGGCAATCATATTACAGATTTAAAATTTTTTCCTTATATGTATCCACTTTATCAGCTTGTTTTAAATTATCAGGGACCTGATTATATTACGGATATTACACCGCTAAAATTTATGCCTTTAAGTTTGCAGCAATTATCTCTGCAGGGAAATAGAATTTCAGATATTACAGCCCTGTCATCATTAAAAGGATTAAAATATTTATCAATTAGAGATAACAGAATAACCAGCATAGAAGCTCTTGATAATATGACAATGCTTTCTGGTATTGATATGTCTATTAATGCCATAACAGATATTAAACCATTTGAAAAAAACTATGCACTACACACAATTATTGCAGACCATAATAAAATATCATCATTAGAGCCTTTAAAAGATTTAAATAAACTTGGTGAAGTATCATTTAAACATAACTATATTTCAGATATTGCACCAATAGCAGATAAAAGAGATTTAAAAAGTATGATATTTGATTTTAACAGTATTACAGATGTAACACCTATAAAAGATATAAAAATAAATACATATATATTATCTCTGCGGTTTACATACAACTGTATTCCAGAATCAAATTACAGGCAGATAAGATATTTATATAATATTCAAGATGTGCATTTTGAAAACCAGTGCGAAAATTATCCGCCAGATAATGTTTTTATAGATATGGAAAACATTGTAAATGTAGATATGATAACTGGAGAAGTGTGGGAAAATCCACTTGATAATAATACAGATGGTGAAGCGAAAGAAAAAGATATTATTATGGGGACAGGCTGCTCTATCATAAAAGGCAAATCAACAGGCGGAGATATTGTGATTATACTTGCTTTTATATTTTTATTATATAAAATAGCAGGATTTAAAAGCAGGAAAAAAAGATTATGATAATAATAGTTAATGTTTCAGAAGAATATTATGAAAAAATAAAAGAAAAAAGTGTTTTTGGAAAAGAATTATTAGTAGAAACTGATTTTATACATGCAAGCACTGTGGAGCAGTTTCCACTTATTATACCACGCCTTGAAAAAAACAGCCTGAATTTTATGGTGCTTTTTATAGATACTGATAAATTATTATCTAATATTCAATGGGAATATTCTAAATCATTAAATCAAGATTTTCCACATATATATGGCGAAATTAATAAAGATGCAGTAGTTAAGGCTGTAAAGCTATCAGACTATAAAAAATAAACAAGGGCAAAACTGAACTTATCAAAAAATATTAGACAAAGCTATATATGTTATTATAAGAGAATATAGACTTACACAAAAAACCTAGAATACAGCCATTGTGAGCCTGATTTTATAGGCGAAAAATCTAAATTATATATATTGCAGTAGTGTATAATCTACTTAAACTATCTGCTTTTTTAGATACTTCGCTATATTTCAAGCTCAGTATGACACAAAAGCAGGCTCAATATCACTTTATTTAATTTAAATGCTCTACTATATTCATTGCGGGTAAAGCTATGATGTAAACTTGATTCGCCTGAATGCTTATATCTGTTATAGATATTACATATCACTCCTTTATGGATTTTACAGCGTCTTGATAATTCACTGGCACTCATTATACCGCTTTCTAATATTGTTACTAGATATTTCTTAAACTCATAACTGTATTTTCTTGCCATATACATTCCTTATATGGCTAGTACAACTTTTTTTGGGTAAGTTCAAAAAAACAGATACTCTAAATACATTATACAATACTGCAATATATATAGTTTAGATTTTTCGCCTGTAAAAATCAGGCTCAAAATGACTTATAGTGTGAAAACCGTATGACTGTAATATAAAATTTTTGGATAAATCTAAAATTTTATTGATTATTACTGTATAAGATGTTATACAGCACAATATAAAATAGAGTAATAGAGATAGTTATGGAGCAGAAAAAATTGTATGTAAAATACAAGGATTTTGTAGATGGAATAAGACTGTTTGTTCCAATTGGTGCAGGCTATCTGCCATTAGGGTTTGCATGCGGTATAGTATGTGCAGAAGCAGGTATGAGTGTTATGCAGATATTTCTTATGTCGCTTCTTGTTTATGCTGGAGCAGGTCAGTATATTGCAGGTGGGATGATTGCAGCAGGTGCATCACCGTTATCTATTATTATTACAACATTTATAGTTAATTCCCGCCATATTTTATATACATCAGTTCTATATCCATACATATCTAAATGGAGCTTTTTAAAGCAGTCGCTTTTTGCAGCACAAATAACAGATGAAGTATTTGCCATGCATTCAAGCTTTATGAGCAGAAACAATGTTTCAACTGTTACGGCATTCACATTAAATATATTTTCCCATTCTTCATGGGTTATAAGCAACACTATTGGTGGAATATCAGCAAGCCTTATTCCTGACAGCTCAAAATTTGGTCTTGATTTTACACTGTATGCTTTATTTATTGCATTAATTCTTCCCCGTCTTGTGAATACTGCTCAATTTGCAGCACTGATTACTGGCGGGATAGCTGCAACAGCTTTTGCTCTTTTTGATATGGTCTATATTGGGGTTGTTGCAGGTGCAGTGGCTGGTGCATTTGCAGGATATTATACAGGAAGGATGATGAATTATGCTTAGCAATAATCCACTTGAATATGTTTATATGATTATTATAGGAATGGCAGCAGTAACATATTTTTCACGAGAACTGCCATTTGTGATATTAAAAGGTAAAAAGTTAAACTCATCTATTGTTGAATGGATGGGTTATGTTCCTATTGCTGTGCTGGCAGCACTTCTTATTCCTGCACTTTTAATAGATGGTGAAAGTAAAAAGTTATTTATTTCTTTAGATAATTTGTTTCTTGTAGCAGGGATATTTACATTTTTATTTGGTATTTTTATTAAAAATTTGTTTGCAGTTATTATTTTTGGCATATCACTGCTGGCTGTTATCAGGTATTTTTTTTAAAAAGCCTGCATCCCCTGTTTTTTAAATAAATAAAAACAGCATTAAGTTAGTTTGTATATATTTTTTGAAAATATTAATGAGTTCACTGCATATTTTACATATTTTTCTATGGTTTTAAACTTTTATTTTATTATTTTAATTTTACCAGTGAAAAGTATGGATATTCCAGTAATAAAAAGCCTATTGCATAATATATAAAAATATGTTATTAATCAAGAATAATTGAATGATAATGATTTTTAAAAGGTAGGTAAAATGGCTTTATTAGAAAGATATAGAAGAAGTGTTGCTTCAAAAGTTCTTATTCCTCAAATTGTGGTAATTATAGTGTCTCTTATAATAGTAGTTTTGGTTGCTGTTATTGGTATTGATGGATTAAAACAGCAGACTATAGAAAACGAAGTTCATCTTATTAAATCAAGGCTTACAACATTCATAGATATGAGAAAAACTGTTCTTTTAGTTGGAACTGCAAGTTTATCAAAAGATACTTTAATAGCTGATGCCATTGAAAATGGTGATAATGCGGCTCTTCAACAGTTAATTAATAATCAAAAAGATAATGTTATTAATGAAGTATTGAGAATGACTAATAAAGAAGCAAAGGGGACAACTACTAGAATACAGGTAATTAATAAAAATGGTGTAATAGTTGCTTCCACATCAGAGAAAAATGCAGATGGTGTAATATCTCAGGCAGTTGGTGAAAATGTATCTGACAGCTGGGCTTTTAGAAAAATATCAGCTAAAAGTGGCTTTGTATCTACTATTGACTATGACAAACAAGGTATAATTTTAAGAGCATTAGCCCCTATTGTGAAAAATGGCGAAATGATAGGTGCATTGCAAATGGTGGAAGATTTAAGAGATACAGTAGATAATTTTGTCAAGTCAAATGGCTTTATATATATGCTGAACCTTTCTCCAAAATTTAATTCTTATGCTAAAAATGTTAAAGGCAGCCTTTATTATAATGATGGATTAGTGATTAATAGTGATGATATAGACATTAAACTTTTAGATGTTATTAAGGCTTATGGACTTAATAAAGATACAGTTACTCTTTTAGCAGCAGACCACTTTTTTATGCCAGTAAATTTTAATATGTTTACTTCAACATCATCAGACAGATCTATAACCAGTGGCGATTATGTGGGAACATTATATCTGGCAACACCTGCAGAAAATATATTTGCTATTGTTAATAAAGCAAGCGGAGTTGCAATACAGCTGCTTTCAGTATTTATATTAGCATTTATTATATCTACAATCATTATTATGATGCTTTTTGCTGTAAATGTTATTAAACCAGTAAAACATTTAGCTGATGTGTTAAAAGATTTATCTGAAGGTGACGGTAACTTAAGAACTCGTTTAAATTTTACAAGTATAGATGAATTTGGCAGGTCAGCAGGATATGTTGATAAATTTATAGAAAAAATTCAACAGACAATAGTTGTTGCAATTGATGCTTCTACAGAAACATCTTCTGCTTCAGAAGAACTTTCTTCTACATCTTATGAGCTTTCAAGCACTATTTCAGAGCAAATGCAGCTTGTATCTAATACTGAAGACTTGATTTCAGATATTGGTAAAAATCTTGATGTTACAGAAGAAAAAGCAATAAGCACTACTGAAGATTTAGAAGAAACACGCAAAATATTTAACAGCTTTGTAGAAAGTTTAAATATACTTGTGGCAAGTGTTAATGAAGAGAATGAACAGCAAAAAATTGTGTCTGACAAAATGAATGAAGTTACTGACAGAGTAAGAGAGATTACTACTGTTTTAACTATTATTTCTGAAATTGCAGACCAAACAAACCTGCTTGCACTTAATGCATCTATTGAAGCAGCAAGAGCAGGTGAACATGGCAAAGGCTTTGCCGTTGTTGCAGATGAAGTAAGAAAACTTGCTGAAAGAACACAAGACTCTCTTGACAGCATTAATAAAATGGCAAAAATGGTTATCCAAAGTGTTGATGAAACATATAACCTTGTGGAAAAGTCATCTGATGGCATAAGAGAAGTTGCAAACAGTGCAGGCAAACTTATTGAAGAAGGTAATGAGGCAGTTATCCGCCTTACAAATTCTACTGAAGTATCAAGTGATGTTGTTAAGAAAACATCTTATATTGCAGTAAAAGTTAAAGATTTAATTGAGGGTGCTCATACACTTGTTGATTTGTCTTCAAATAACAAAGTTGCTAGTGAAAATGTAAGTCAGGTTTCTGAACACTTAGCATTTAAAGCTGGGGAACTTAATAAAGTATTAGGTAAATTCCAAGTATAATTCATAAAATAATTTTTTACAGCTGTGCTGATATTCTTTTCAGCACAGTCTTATTACTACCAATAATTTGGAACTGTCATGGATGAAAGTTTTTTAAAAAGCCTTAATGTATTATATGTAGAAGATGAAGTTGATATTATTCAGCTTGTTGAGAAAAGATTTGCACCAAAGTTTAATCAGTTTTTATCTGTAACTTCTGCAGAAGAAGCATTAGAAATATTTAAGCAAAATAGTAATTTTGATTTAATCTTGACAGACTATCTTTTGCCAGGACTTAATGGTATTGAGTTTGCTAGAAAAATACTGCAAATAAAATCAAAAGTGCCATTCATATTAATTACCGGCTATGTGGATATGCAGTTTCTTATTGAAGCAATTAATGTAGGTATTACTCAATTTGTATCTAAACCAATACAGTTTAAACTTCTTAGAAATGCTATAAATAATACTGTAGAATCTGTTGTATTAGAGCATCTGCTTAATAAAAGCAGAGAGAAGGAATTAGAGCTTTTAAAATATAAAGATATGTATAACACTATACAGCATGATGCAACATTAAGAAAAGAGCTGCATATTATGCGTAATGATATGTTTAAAAAGTATTTTCATGATGGGGATAATCCTGTTACTTATAACGGTTGGCAGGTAGAAGTTTTTTATAAAAGTTTGGATATTGTAAGCGGCGATACTTATACATGCAGAACTCTTGATAATGGCAATGTAGTTATATTTATTGCAGATGCTATGGGAAAAGGTGTTTCTGCTGCTATTACATCATTAGTATCTGTTTCGCTTACTAACTATATAATAAAGCAGCATGACAGCAATAAATGTATTTCTAGTGAAGAAGAAATCAGGTTTATTGCGGAGCAGTGTGTATCTTTTATGCGGGAAAATCTTGTAGAAGATGAAGTATTATGTGCAATATTTGCTTATTTTGATTTTAAAGAAAATAAACTTCAATATGCATCATTTTCAATGCCACGAATTCTTCTTCAAACAACAACAGGCAGCATAGAAAAATTACCATCTAATAACCTGCCAATTATGCCTTATGTTGTTGATATTGCTATTGATTCTGTTGATTTATCAAATGTTTCAAAAGTTGCATTATTTACAGACGGCATTGTAGAATCAGAAACAAAAGATGGTGTATTATACTCTGCTTACTTAAATGAAAATTTTTCACAGTCACCATTTCTTAAATCTTTTTTCAATAATGCTTATACTTATTTAGATGATTTTTATGATGATGTAACTTTATTTTTTATTAGACGACCATTTACAAATATAATAAAAGAAAAAGTTTATTATTTCCCTACAAAGTATGATAAACTTGATGAGGCATCAGAAACTATTCGTCAGGAAATGGTTGACTGCGGTATAGATGTAGATAGACATGATTCATTTTTTACAGCACTGTCTGAATGTATTATGAATGCTTATGAACATGGAAATCTTGCAATTACATTTGCTATTAAGCATGAATTAATAAAAAATGGCGATTATGAAGAAGAACTCTTGAAAAAAGAAAAAAATAATGATAAGATGATAACTATCAGGTATGTATATTGTAATGATAATGAAAGCAAATACATTATCGTAGGTATTCGTGATGAGGGTGCAGGATACCCAGAAACAGTATTCAAAAATGCTATTGGAGATACTACTAAATTTAATGGTCGTGGTATCAAGATAATAGACTATTATACAGATATTTTCTTTTTTTCTGAGGATAGAAGAGAAATATTTATAGGTATAAAAATTAAATAGAAAAATAAAATTTTTTTATGAGGTATAGTATGGAAATACAAAGACAAGGTTCAGAAATAGTCATTACTGGTAATATAAAAAACACTAGTGATTATCAGTCTATTAAAGATAATGTTAATGCACTTGTGCAGTCAGGTGCAAAAAGTATTATTGTTAAAACTCCAGAAAGTTTTTCTATGACATCTTCTGTTATTGGTTTTTTTATTAAGGTTATCTTTCAAGATAAAGTATCTATTCATGTATATGTAAAAGATGATAGACTTTACAGTCTGCTTGAAGATTTAAATTTAATTGAAACATTTAAAGTTAAGAAATATTAATTGTAATTAGAGTTTGTATTTTATTTCTCTTATTACTTTTTTCTACTTATTTAAGCCTGCATATAAGCAGGCTTTATTTTTTATAAGTAACAACTATTATATATGATAAAAGTAAATAACTTAATCTATAAAAATTAATATTGTCCTAAAAGGCAAACAATTTTAACTGCAATTTATCACATAAATTGGATTTATTCACTTAGTAAAGCCTGCAGCTTTCACACTACATTAATTTTAAATCTCATATACAGCAGAGACATATGCAGAAACAGCAAAGCTTTCAATAGATTAAAATTAATGAATTGCCTTTTTTATTGTAAAATGATACATTATACACTAGTAAGATAGTAATGGAGTAGAAAATGATATTAGAAGCAGATGATGCAGTTGAGATTATTTTAAAACATATAGAGCCAATCAGCACAGAAAGAGTATCTATTTTTGATGCAGTTAATAGAATTAGTGCAGAAAGCGTGGTTTCAAGAAGAAATTTACCGCCTTTTGATACATCTGCAATGGATGGTTATGCAATAAAAGCAGAAGATACAGCAAATGGCAGTGCATCTTTAAAAGTAAAAGGGGTTATTGCAGCAGGGGATAATGTTGCAGGGCTTTCTATTAATAATGGGGAATGTTATAGAATAATGACTGGTGCATTTTTGCCCTGTGGAGCAGACAGTGTTATCCAGCATGAACTTACAGATAATGGCAAAGAAATTGTAAATATTTCTCAGCAGGTAAAAAATGGCTTTTGTGTCCGCTATAAAGGAGAAGATTTAAAAGATGGCAGTGTTATAGAAAGAACAGGTGAAAGATTTACTGCATATCATATAGGCAGATATGTTTCAGCAGGTATATTTTATACAGCAGTATATAGAAAGCCAAGAATTGCATTAATATCTACAGGTAATGAAATTGCAGACCCTGCAATGCAGGATAATCCTGATATGATATTTGATTCTAACAGCCAGATGGCAAAAATCTTTTTTCAGCAGCTTGGAGCAGAAGTTTCATATATAGGTGTTGTCCCTGATGATAAACAGGCACTGCTTGATACATTTAAATCCTTGAAAAATTTTGATATGATTGTTACATCAGCAGGAATTAGTGCAGGTGATTTTGACTATATGAATTTAATTGCAGACCAGCTTGGTATAAAATGGCATTTTAATAAAATTAACCAAAAACCAGGTCAGCACATGGCATTTGGTTTTATGGGGCATACACCAGTATTTGCATGTCCAGGCAACCCTGTTAGTGCAATGTTTTGCAATTTTTATTATACAAAACCTGCACTTTTAAAAATGATGGGTTTAAAAGAACATAGAAACAAGCCTGTAAAAGTTATTTTAGCAGAAGATGTTTTTAAGAAAAAAGGCAGAGTTCAGTTTGACAGAGTGCAGCTTAAAATAGAAAATGGAGTAATGAAAGCATATCCTTTTACTACTCAGGATTCCCATATTATACAATCCCTTGTTGCTGCAAATGCTTATGCAAAATTTACAAATGAAATGGTGGGAACACTAAAAGCAGGAACAGAAATATATGCTTATGTATTTAATGCAGAGCAGGTGCTTGGTTAATGGATATATCTTATGCCATGCTAAGTGGTGGCAAAGCTAAGCGGTTTGGAAGTGATAAGACAAAAGCATTATATAAAGAAAAACCTTTATATATATATGGTCTTGAAACAGGCTTAAAAGTAAGCTGTGATGTTATGCATATCTCAAAAGATGCAGAAAAATATAAGCCTTTTTTAGAGAATGTGCGGTATATTCAGGACGATTTAGAAGAAATCTGCCCTATGAGCGGCTTAATTAAAGCAGCAGAAGAAGCAAAGCATGATGATATTTTTGCAGTTAGTGCAGATGCACCACTTATTACATGGGAGTTTATAAAGTTTTTATATATTCGCTTTAAAGATTGTGACGGAGTAATACCTGTAATAAATGGCAAAAGTTATACATTGATGAGTTTTTATAAAAGAGATGTATTGCAGGCTATGATTTATGACTATAAAAATAAAAACTATAAAATAATAAAAAGTCTGGAAAAATTTAATATAAAGTATATATGTGAAGATGATATTTTTGCTGCTGGGTTTAAAAGGAAAATATTTACAAATATTAATTTTCAAGAAGACTTAAATAAACTGGATGTAGAAAATGAGTAAAATATTAAAAATTATAACAGCATTAATACTTTTATCTTTATTGGCTTTTGTAATTAGGACAGTGTATTTTAAAGTGTATGGTATTTCTGTTGATGAGATAGTAAATAATGCAGTAAATCAGGCAGAGCAGGTTGTAGAAGATGCATTAAAAAAAGCTGATAGAGCAGTTGAAAAATCATTGAAACAGACAGAAAGTGCAGCTGATAAAACCATACAGCAGGTAGAAAAAGACATAAAAGAACAATTAAATAAATAGGAAACTTTATGAAAAAAATTACAGTAATTATATTAATAATTTTTATAGCTTTTGCAGGCACAGTTTATGCAGAAGATGACAAAAGTGATAATGAAACTATTTCTCAGGAAGAAAAAACTGATAAAATGATTAATGATTTTTTTAATAACATAGAAAAAGTTATTGTAGATTCTACAAAAAAAGTGGCTGATGAAATAAAAAATCTTGATAAATAATTTTGCATACACCTATTTTTTAAGCTAATATTATATGGATATTTGGTATGAAAGCTGTTGGTCATACTGAGCCTTTGGCGGAAGTATGAACTTACCCGAAAAAGTTGTACTAGCCATATAAGGAGTGTATATGGCAAGAAAATACAGCTATGAGTTTAAGAAATATCTAGTAACAGTCATAGAAAATGGAATAATGAGTGCCAGTGAATTATCAAGATGCTGTAAAATTCATAAAGGAGTAATATGTAATATCTATAACAGATATAAGCATTCAGGCGAATCAAGTTTACATCATAGCTTTACCCGCAATGAATATAGTAGAGATTTTAAATTAAATGTGTTAACTTATAAGGCATCAAATAATTTAAGTTATGAGCAGACAGCACTATATTTTAATATACCATCAGCATCAGTAATATATGACTGGAATAAGTTTTGCAGTAAGTTTATTGGAGATAATATGTCAGATAAGAATATCCCGAACAGTAAAAAGAGTAAACACTCAAACTCTACTGATATTAAACTCACTAAATCAGATGATAGTGAAGAAGTAAGACAATTAAAAGAGAGAATATCAGAGCTTGAAAAAGAGCTTTATTACAAGTCAGCGGAGAATGCATATTTAAAAAAGCTGGAAGCCTTAATGCAGTCAAAGGAACAGAGAGTTCAACAGAAAAAGCACAAATAATAACTGCATTAAGGCTGTATTACAGTTTGGATATCCTGTTGTCTGTGAGTAATATGAAAAGAAGCACTTACTATTATAATGTTAAAAAGCCTGCTGCATTAGATAAATATGCAGAAGTCAAGACATCTATATTAGAAATATATGAAAAATCTAACAAGACTTATGGTTATCCAAGAATATCAAAGGTATTAGAGAAACTGGGTTATACTTATGACAGGAAGACAGTGTATAAATTGATGAAAGAACTAAAAATTTCATCACTAATCAGGGTTAAGAAAAGGTATAAACAAGGCAGAGTAAGTCATATATGCAGCAATAAATTAAACAGAGCCTTTACAAGTGAGAGACCATGTTTAAAATGGGTAACAGATGTGGCAGAGATAAAAATTAATAATGAAAAGGTGTATTTATCAGCAATAATGGATTTGTATAACAGAGAAATAACAGCATACAGTGTAAGCAAATATAATAATGAAGAAATGGTAATAGATAATTTAAAACAGGCAATAGATAAAACAAAAGATACAACAGGGTTAATGATACATTCAGACCAGGGTATATTATATCAGGCTAATCAATTTAGAAAGTTATTAAAGGAAAATAATATAGAGCAGAGTATGTCAAGGCGTGGCAACTGCTATGATAATGCTGTTATGGAAAGTTTCTTTGCTACTTTAAAATGTGAATTGGTTTATATTAACAAATTCAAAAATATAGAACAGTTTAAATATGAACTTGAAAAATATATTGATTTCTATAATAATTACAGAATAAAAGCTAATGGACTTACACCTTTACAGGAAAAAGAAATTTATTTAGTGGCTTAGTTCAAAATTTTTGGGTAAGTTCAGTATCTTAATAAATTTATATTAAAAAATACTTTCCAGCTATGAACTTTTAATTCCACAGCTACTCGCTTGGAAAGTCCTTGCATCGCAAAAACACTCCCCATGAATTTTTTAATCAAGGATAAATTTAGATACTTCGCTTAAAAGCTTAGTATGACATAATCGTAATATCTATTATCATGAATATGTTGTTTTATACTCATAATTATTATGTTGGACTATATATAGCTATTATAATAATTTACATATTGTCATTTTGAGCAAAGCGAAAAATCTATATGGTATAAATTTAAATAACTATACATACTATTTCTATATTCATTGTATGACCGTAATCTAAGTTTTTTGAATAAGTCCAAAATCTGAATTACTTGCAGTTATTGTTTACAAAAGTTTACAGTTACTTAATTTGAACGATTTAGATTATTCACATTTGCTCATAATAACATAATGATATTATTTTTTATCAGCAAGTCCCATCAGTTTGTTTTTTAAATCTTCTTCTATTTTGTTTAATTCAAGTTCTGCTTGTTTTCTTCCCTGTCTGCCTTCTTCTTGTATTTTTAATACTTCATCAAGCGTGGATATAAGATTTGCATTAGTTGTTTTTAATGTCTCTATATCAACAATGCCCCTTTCCACTTCTTTTGCAGTTTCAATAGTTGCCATTTTTAAAGTTTCAGCATTTTGAGTAAGCAGTTTATTAGTCATATCTGTAACTTCTCTATGAGCTTTTGCAGCATCCTGAGAATGAGTTATGCCAAGTGCTAAAACCATCTGGCTTTTCCATAATGGGATAGTATTTACCATTGTAGACTGTATTTTTTCACTCATTTGAATATCATTGCTTTGAATAAGCCTTATTTGCGGTCCCATTTGCAAAGATATTGTTCTAGTAAGCTCTAAATCATGGATTTTCTTTTCAAACCTGCTGTATAAGTCAAGTAAATCTTTAACAGCCTGAGCATCTTCAGGCAGCTTTGATTCTTGTGCTTTTGCTCTTAAATTATGCAGTTCATTATCCTGAATAGATGCTAGTTTTTTCTTGCCTGCTTCAATATACATTGTAAGCTCTCTAAAATAGCCTTTATTAAGTTCATAAAGTTTATCAAGCATAGCCACATCTTTTAACAATGTAACCTGATGTTTTTCAAGAACCTGCACAACTCTTTCAATATTTGCTTCTGCTTTTTCATAGCTTGTTTTAAGTGCCATTACTTTATTTGCACCTTTTTTAGCACTGCGTCTGAAAAAGCTGAAAAA